>JBKJMY010000212.1:0-15773 GCA_046596115.1 Arenimonas sp. | reverse complement strand
TTCACCCTCTGAACCGGGAACCTTCATGGCCATCCGTCTGCGTCCACTTACCATTGCCCTCCTGCTTGCAGGCCTTTCTGCCCAGGCCCATGCAACCGACCTTGTCCAGGCCTACGACCTGGCACGTTCGAGTGACCCGCAATTTGCCGCATCGGAAGCGCAGAAAAATGCAACCGCCGAGAGTGTGGTCCAGTCTCGCTCCGCCCTGTTGCCACAGGTGAGCGCCGACGCCTCCTACAGCAAGAGCTTTTCGAGCAGCAGCGGCAACCAGGTGTTCGCCGGTACGCCGACGCAAACCAACTCCACCTATTCGGAATCGAGCAACCGCAGTTCGGGCGTGAACATTCGCCAGAGCATCTACGACCACAGCAACTACACCCGCCTGGGCGCCAGCAAGGCGCGCACCCGGCAGGCGGAAGCGGACTATGACGCAGCTGCGGATTCCCTGATCGTGCGCACCGCGGATGCCTATTTCGCCGTGCTGACCGCCATCGAGACGCTCGCCTCCTCGCGCGCCGAAGAGCGCTCGGTCAAGCGCCAGCTCGACCAGGCCGAAAAGCGCCTCGAGGTCGGCCTGGCGCCGATCACCGACGTGCACGAAGCACGCGCGCGCTATGACAGCTCGCGCGCCAACGCCATCCTGCAGGCCACCACGCTGGATGATTCCTACGAGGCCCTCGCCGAGATCACCGGGCAGCGCCTGTCCAACCTGCGCGGTCTGTCAGCGGACTTCCGTCCGGAAATGACCGACACCAGGAGCATCGATGAGTGGGTCGCCACCGCACTGGCTTCCAACCCAACCCTGCGTGCCCGCACCGAAGCGCTGGCCGCGGCCGAAAAGGACGTCGGCACGGCGCGCGCCGGTCACTACCCGACGCTGGCGGCGACCGCCAGCTACGGTGATGACGCGCGCTGGGGCGACAGCACCCGTCGTTCGCCACTGCCGCAGTCGCTGAGTTCCTTCGGCAACTCGGGCACTGGCCCGACCTACGGCATCACTTTGTCGGTGCCAGTATTCAGTGGATTCAATGTTTCCTCGCGCGTCCGCCAGGCGCTGTTCACTCGTGATGCCGCCTCCGACCAGCTCGAGCAGCAGAAGCGCGCAGTGATTCGCCAGACCCGCGGCGCCTACCGCAACTTGATCGCCGGCGCTGCCGAGATCGAGGCGCGTCGCCTGGCCGTCGTCTCCGCGCAGTCGGCCTATGAGGCGGGCGAAGCCGGCCTCGAAGTCGGCACCCGGACCATCGTCGACGTGCTGATCGCGCAGCAGAATCTGTTCGATGCGCAGCGCGCCTACGCCGCCGCGCGGCACAGCTACCTGGTGAACCAGTTGCGCCTGCGCCAGGCTGCCGGCACGCTGGAAGCAAGCGACCTGGTGCAGGTCAACCGCTACCTGGTGTCCGACGCCGACGCGACGCTCGAGAACGCGGGCAAACAGTAACGCGCGGGGCCATTCCGGCCCGTTCAAACCCCGGCCCGTTCAAAGCTGGCGTGCTCAGCGCGGCAGGCGTTCCTCGACCAGTGACAAAGTGCGCGCCAGCGCACCGCGCTCGGACGCGATCCGCAAGCGCCCCGCATTGCCGCGGCGCGATCGTTCCGCCGCATCCCCCAGCCACGCCAGCAACTGCCGCCCGAGCGCATCGCCGTCGGCAATGCGCTCGACCGCGCCGGCCTGGATCAGCAAGGCTGTGATGTCCTGGAAATTGAAGGTATGCGGGCCGACCAGCGCCGGCACACCCAATGCGGCTGGCTCGAGCAGATTGTGCCCACCGATCTCCGCCAGGCTGCCTCCAACGAAGGCAACATCGGCCGCCGCGTAGAAAGACATCAGTTCACCAAGCGTGTCGATCACGAAGGCCTGCGCACCTGCATCGGGGAGGCCGTTGACGCGCCGTGTCTGCACCGACATCCCTGCGCGCGCGCAGGCGGCCGCGACCGCGGCGAATCGTTCCGGATGCCGCGGCGCCCACAACACGAGTGCGTCGGGGCGCTGGGCGAGGACGGACTTGTGCGCCCGGATCACTGCGTCTTCCTCTTCCGGATGCGTGCTCGCCGCGATCCAGACCGGGCGGTTCGCACCCCAGGCGGCCCGCCAGGCGACACCGCTCGCTTCCAGTCCGTTCGGGACGAATTGGTCGTACTTCAGGTTGCCAGTGACGCGCACGCTGGCCTCCAGCGCGCCCAGCTTGCGATAGCGCAAGGCATCGGCTTCGGACTGCGCCGCCACGACATCCACGGTGCGCACTGCGTGCCGGACCAGCGGCGCGATTGGCCGATAGCCCCTGAGCGAGCGCTTGGACAGTCGCGCGTTGGCGATCAACAGCGGTACGCCGCGGCGTTCGAGTTCGGCAAACAGGTTCGGCCAGATCTCGGTCTCCATCACCAGGGCCATGTGCGGCCGGAAATGATCGAGGAAGTTGCGCATCGCGCCGGGCAGGTCATAGGGCAGGTACACGTGCCGAACCGCGTCGCCCCAGAGCGCACGCACGCGTGCCGAGCCCGTTGGCGTGGTGGTGGTCACCAGCATCCGCCGCTCCGGGTGCCGTTCCCGCAATGCATCGATGAGCGGCGCGGCCGCGTTCACTTCGCCCACCGACACGGCGTGCACCCATAGGCAATCGTGCAGGCCCTCGCCGCGGTACAGCGCGAAACGCTCGCTCCAGCGATCGAAATACTCGCGCTGGCGCAGGCCGCGCCAGATCAGGTAGTAGAGCGAGACGGGCAAGGCGAGCCGCATAACCAGCGAATACAGGCCGCGCCACGCCCGATGCGACACGGGTTCTTGCATGGGCGCAGGATAGCCGGTCCCGCTAGAATCTGTCCGTGGACACACCCGACCGCGACCCGCCACCACTGTCGCCCGCGCAATGGCCGATCTGGATCGGCGTCGCGTTTGGCTGGACCCTGGCGCGCTGGCCCTGGTGGCTGGTCCGGCGCGCAGGACCTGCGCTGGGCCGCCTGCTCGGCCTGCTGATGCGCGCCCGGCGCCGCGTGGCCGAGACCAACCTGGCGCTGGCCTTTCCCGAACTCGACGCCGACGCGCGCGCCGCCTTGCTGGACGCGCACCTGCGCTCGCTCGGCCTGTCTGTGTTCGAATTCCTGCGCGCCTGGTGGGGGCCGCTGGCGCCACTGGACAGTGGCTTCGAGATCGTCGGGCTGGAACGGCTGGTGGCCGCGCGCGCCGACGGCCGCGGCGTGCTGTTGATCGGGCCGCACTTCACCACCCTGGAAATCTGCACACGCCTGCTCTGCCTGCACGCACCGATCGCCGGCATGTACCGCCCGCATCAAACCGCGGCAATGGACTGGGCGGTGCGCCATGGCCGCATGGGACACGCCACGGCCATGTTTTCCCGCGAGGCGCTGCGCCCCGCGATCCGCCATCTGAAGGACGGCGGCATCCTGTGGTTTGCACCCGACCAGGAAACCCGGCGCGGCGACAGTGTGTTCGTGCCGTTCTTCGGTCGCCTGGCCTGGAGCCTGACGTCCACGCACCAGATGGCACGCCTATCCGGCGCGCGGGTGCTGCCGCTGTTCCACGTCCGGCTACCGGATGGGCGCTATCGGGTCGAGATCGGCGAGCCGCTGGAAGACTTCCCGACCCGCGATCCGGTCGCCGACACCGCGCGGGTGATGGCTATCCTCGAGGCCACCGTACGGCGCGCGCCCGAGCAGTACCTGTGGATGCACAAGCGCTTCAAGACCCGGCCGGATGCTGCCCCGTCACCCTACGGGTAAAGGCGTGGCGGCTAAGCGTAAGGTGAGGGTTCGCCGCCGGGCCGGGTCTTGAACCGGCGATGCACCCACAGGTATTGCTCCGGGTGCTGGCGCACATAGGCCTCGAGTGCATCCATGTAGATCGCCGCCGCGTTGGCCGGATCGCCTTCCATCCAGTCCGGCCAGGCCGGCGCCAGGGTGATGCGATAGTGCCCGCCGGCATCGCGGTGGAAGAAGAAACTCAACATCGTCGCGTTGCCACGGCGCACCAGTTCTGGCGCAGTCACCAGCGTGGACGCGGGCACGCCAAAGAACGGCACGAAGGCGTTGTGATAACTGAAGTCCTGGTCGGCCGAGTACGCCATTGCCCGGCCAGTGCGCAGTTCGCGCAACAGTCCACGCAGGTCCTTCTTTTCGATCGTCGCACCGAACACGCGCCCGCGCGCCTGGGCGAACTCCTGCTCCAGGCAGGGTGAATTGTTGTGCCGGATCACGCCGCCGATCGGCGCGCCCAGCGCTCGCGACAGCAGCCGCACCGCCAGTTCGGTGTGGGTGAAATGACCGGTCATCAGCAGCACCCCGCGCCCCGATGCCAGCGCATCGCGCAAGTATGGAAGTCCGTCCACGCTGCCCATGCCATCGAGCAATGCATCGGGGGCATACCAGGCACGCAGCAGCTCGAGCGCACCCTGGACCGTGGCACGCTGGTTGGCGCGAAGCAGCGCGCGCCGGGTGCGCGCGTCCAGTTCGGGATAGCACAGCGCCAGGTTGATGGCGGCAATGCGACGACGCTGCCCAAGCAATGGCCACAACAGCAGCGACAACACGCTGCCCAGCGCAAGCAAGGCCGGCTGCGGCAAGCGCGACACCGCACGTGCCATCGCCACCAGCGGCGACAGGAACCAGCAGCGCATCAGCCGCCGGCCTCTTGCCGATTCGCCTCCAGCACCTTGGCGTATTTCAGGAACGCATAGAAGGCCATGCTGCGGGCGGCCAGGTAGCCAGCCCAGCCATTGAGGAAATAGCGTTGGCCAACATAGAAACGCACGAACGCCAGCGACGGATACAGCACCAGCCGCAAGCCGAGAAACTTCGGTGACGCAGCACGCTTGTGCGCGACCATGCCACTCGAGTAACGATTGATCTTGTCCACGCGCACCGCCAGCGAAGCCTCGCCATGGTGCAGGAATTCTGCATCGAGGCGGCGCACGCGGCCGGTTACCTCCGGCGCTGCGTGCACCGGCACATCGTTGAGGCGGCCCAGGCTGCGGCGGAACAGCCGCAGGTGCCAATTGGGCCGGGTGGCAGGATGCGGCCAGCGCCAGAACAGCCATTCGCGCCGCGCCAGCCGATAGCCATCGGCGTCGGGTGGATCGAGCACGCGTTCGATGCACGCCTGGCAACCCGGCGCCAACTCCTCGTCGGCATCCAGCAGGAGCACCCAGTCGTTGTTTGCCTTGTCGATGGCGCTCTGCTTTTGCGGGCCATAGCCCTTGAAGGGTTCGACGAACCAGCGCGCATGATGTGCTCGCGCGATGTCCTGGGTGCCGTCGCGTGATCCGGAATCGAGTACGACCAGCTCATCGCAGAACGACAGGCTCGCCAGGCAGGCATCGAGCGTGGCGGCATTGTCGAGCGTGGTCACCACGGCGGTCAGCAGGGGGCGCGCCATGCCGGTTGGCTCAGGAGGCCGATGGCGCGGGGACGGCGGGCATCTCCGCCACGTCATCAGCTTCCAGCGCGAACAGGGCACCGGCGAACAACGCCAGCAACAGCAGGAACACGCCGCCCCAGAATGTGGAATAAAACGCCAGGCTGGTATTTAGCGGGAATGCAGTCACCACCAATGCCAGCGCGGGCACGCGCGCACGTCGCCGCGCCGCGGGCATGGACCAGCGCCAGGCGCGCATGGCCAGGGCCAAGCCCATGCACCACAGCAACAATCCGACCAGGCCGGTTTCACTGAGGACCTCCAGCACGATCTGGTGCGCATGCAGGGCACCATGTTGTCCGTGCGCAAGCCAGAAATCATCCTTGGCCGCGAACTGCGGGTAGGCATCGCGGAAACCACGAATGCCCACGCCATTCACCGGATGCGCGTCGATCATGCCGAGCGCCGCGCGCCAGATGCTCAGGCGTCCCGACAGCGCCTCGTCCAGGCCAGCACTGTCGCCATCGAAAATCGCCAGGCTGCGCTCGATGCGGCTCTGGAATTGCGGCGACAGTCCAAGCGCCAACGCCGTGCCGAACAACGCCCCGACGATCATCACCATGGCCAATCGCTTGCGGCCGATCCGACGCCAGCCGCTGAGCAGCAGCACCAGGCCATACATCACCCAGGAGCCGCGCGACCCCGCCAACAGGATGACCACGCCAAACACACAGGCTGCGAGGATCCAGCCGGTGGCATGGAAGCGCTCGCCGGCAGCCTCGAGCGCAAATGGCGCCAGCGCCGCAAGCACCAGCCCGAGCTTGAGGTTGCCAGCGCCGAAGATGCCGCTCAGGCGATCCGAAGAGTTTGCGCCGCCCAGGCTCCAGCCGGTCATTGCCTGGACGGCGGCATCCAGTGCCCAGAACAGCGCGATCACGCCAAGTCCGATGAATACGATCCGGCGTCCGCGCAGCGGTGCCACCGCCATCGCCGCCAACCACAGGAAGGGCAAGTAGCGCAGGTCCACCAGCACCTCGCGCCAGGCGCGGGCGGTATCGATGGCATCAAAGGCGGAGATCAGTTCCGGCAGCCAATAGCACAGGAACAGCGCGGTGATCAGCGCCCAAGCTTCCCGACTGAGCAACCGGGTGCCGCCGTTGAACCGGCGCACGGACAGCGCGACCAGGCTGGCGACCGCGCCCAGGCTGAGCACGGCTTCCGCAGGGCCGACCGTGGGCCACAGCGCCACGAAGGCGAGCACGACCCAAGGCGTCCAGCGGAAGCCAGGTTCAGCCTGCAACTGATTCATAGACCTCCAATGTCCCGCGTTGCGCGTCGGCCAGTGTCCGGGCGCGCAGCGATCCGGGCCGCGTGCCCTCGGACAGCAGGCGCAGTGTAGTGTCCAGCAATGCAGCCGGGTTGAATGGGCTGACCCGGCCAGCCGGGAAATGCCGCGCCAGCAGTTCGCCGACACCGCCCTGGTCCCAGCCAACCACGGGGGTGCCCACGGACAGGGCCTCGAGCACGGTGCGCCCGAATGATTCGTGCTTGTTGGACAGCTGCAGCACCACGTCGCTGTCGCGGTAGGCTTCGGCGATGGCGGTCACTGGCGGCTCGATGTGCAGGCGGTCGCGCACGCCCAAGGCATCTGCTTGCCGTTCGAGCTCGTCCAGATAGCCCTCGCGGCCCGGCTCGCGGGCACCAAGCAGCCGCAGCTCGGCATCCATTCCGGCCTCGACCAGGTCGCCGAGCAAGGTCACCGCAGCGGCGTGGCCCTTGAGCCGGGTGCCGCGACCGGGAAGCAGCAGGCGCACGCGCCGTCCGGCGGCGGCGGATTCGGATCCACGTGCACGGGCAGTTCCGGCGCCAGGCATCACGCCGGCCACGGACGCGGACCCAACGACTGCAATGCGCGGGAACTGCGCCGGATCAATCCCGTTTTCAACCAGCCGCAGCCGCGGCTCGGCGTCCGGCCAGTGCGCCAGCACGTGGCGCCGCACGGTGTCGGACACGCAGATCACACGTTCGCCCCGGGTCAGGATGCGCGAATATTGGCCGGGCGAATTCAGACCGTGCACGCTGGTGATGAAGTGTGGCCTCGGACGCGGCAGGCTGCGCAGCGCCAACCATGCCAGCCAGGCTGGAAGCCGCGACCGTGCGTGGACGATGTCGGGCCGTTCGCGTGCAAACAACGCCCGCAGTGAGCCGACATGGCGCAGTGTCGCCAGCGACTTGCGGCCGATGTCGAGGGTCACGTGGGTGCTTCCGCCGCGTTCGAGCGCCGCCACGAGGCGTCCGCCGGCGGACACGACGATCGAGAGATGGCCGGCCGCGACCAACGCGTCAGCGGTCTCGAGCGTGCCGCGCTCCACGCCGCCACCGGCGAGAGCCGGCAGCAACTGGATCACGGTCAACCGGCGCATGGACCTGGCGGTGTGGGCACCGATCGGGCGATCAGTCAACGAGGACGAACAGCGCGCCGCAATACGGGCACGCCGCCGAGCCAGTCGCTTCGATCGGCAGGTAAACGCGCGGGTGCGAGTTCCATAGCGCCATCGACGAAGTCGGGCAACTCAGCGGCAGCTCGGCGCGGGTGACGGTATAGCGGCGCTCGGTATTGGCCGGCAATTGCTCGGTGGCGGACATGGGCAGTCCCAGGAAGGCGAGCTGGCATTTTAGCGCCAATCCGGGCTGCGTCCCGACCTGCCCTGGTTTCGGGAGGGCGGACCGCGCCCGGCCGGGACGCGGTCCGGGGCGCCGCCTCAGCCTTTGCTCGGGGTCTGCGCGGACTTGGTCGCCGGAGAGTCCGTCGCTGCGGCGGGCGGAACGCCGGCTTCCATGCTGATCGCCAACTGCACGTCATCGCCGACGCCCGGCAGCATGAAGGTCACGCCGAAATCGGAACGTTTGATGGTCGCGTGTGCATCAAAGCCCGCCGCCGCGGACTTGCGCATCGGGTACGGCGCAGTGCTGTTGACCTTGACATCGAACACGACCGGTTTGGTGATGCCATGGATGCTGAGGTTGCCGGCAACACTGAGGTGGGCCTTGCCCAGTACGACCACCTTGTTGCTCTTGAAGGTGGCGGTCGGGAATTGCGCGGCATCGAGCATGTCGGCGCTGGCGATATGCGTGTCCAGTTTCGGCACGCCGGTGCTGACTGTCGAAATCGGAAGGCTCACCTCGATCGACGACTTGGCCGGATTGGCAGGATCGAAATCGAAGCTGCCGGTCACCTGGTTGAAGCGCGCGGTCATGTGCGAATAGCCGAAGTGATCGTAGGTGAACACCACCTGGGTGTGCCTGCCATCAATGGCATAGCTCGCGGCCGAAGCCGGGCCTGCAATGGCCAGGGACAGCGCGATGGGAAGGAACAAGGACTTCATCATCAATCTCCGATGGTTGCGATTGGGCGGCATGCCAGCTGGGACGTCAGGCGGAGGCCGGAGGTTGCACGCCTGGCATTGCCGATTGTCGCGGGCTGGCGCTCCTGCAGTGTAGGCGCTACGCACGTCCTGGCCAGCACCCCCGTGGCAACGCATCGTTGCCTTCTGCGCAACTGTTAATCTGGAGCGGTCATCCCCCCGCCCCGGCACGATCACGATGCCCGCATCTTCCACACTCGCCAGTTGGGTCCTGCACGACGGCGCTGCAGGTAATCGCCGCCAGGCGCTTGCGCTCGCCGATGCACTCGACCTGCCAGGGCGCGAGACGCCGCTGGATGGCAATCGGCTCGCGCGCCTGCTCGCACCGCATATCTTCCCGGGCGCCGCCGGCATGCTCGGCGCCGACTTCGTGCAGCGACTGCACGCCGATGGCGACCAACTTGCGATTGGCTGCGGCCGGCTCGCTGCGCTGGCAACGCGGTTGGCGCGCAGCGCGGGGCATCGCGCCGTGCAGATCCTCGACCCACGCCTGGATCCCGCACATTGGGACTTGGTGCTGGCGCCGGAGCACGACCAACTGCGCGGCGACAACGTGATCGAGCTGGTCGGCAGGCTGCATCCGGTGGATGCAGGCTGGCTGGAGGGCATGCGCGCGCATTTTTCCGCGATCGGCAACTTGCCCGGTCCGCGCATCGCCGTGCTGCTTGGTGGCCCGACCCGCGCCACGCAGTTCAATCGCGGCGCGCTTGAAGTGTTGCTCGCCAAACTCGAGTTGCAGCTGGCGCGCGGCGGAGGCAGCCTGCTGGTCTGCGGTTCGCAGCGCACGCCGCTGGCCTGGGCGCCGTTGCTGCGCGCCCGCTATGCCAGCGAGGGCCACCGGGTCTGGTTTGATGCCTCCGACGGCGAGAATCCCTATGCCGGCGCGCTTGCATGGGCCGATCGCATCATCGTGTCGCCGGATTCGGTGAACATGGTGTCCGAGGCCTGTGCCACCGAGGCGCCGGTGTTTGTAGCCGAACCGGGCCGCGCGACCGGTCGGGTACGACGGTTCCTGCAAGGGCTTGAATCGCGCGGCCGGATCGCCGCGCAAACACACGACGACGCCGATTTCGCGGTGACGCCATTGCGCGAGACCGCGCGTGTCGCGGCACTCGTGCGGGAACGGCTTGGCCTGGCTTGATTACGCTGGCCTGATCACGCTGGCCTGATCACGCTGGCCTGATTGGGCTGGCCCGATCACGCTAGCCTGATTGGGCTGGCCGGATTGCGCTGGCCTGAGCGCGCACGCCATGGTGAATTGGCTTCAACGCGCGTCGAAATCGAGCCCGTGCGCGACGCAGGCCGAGCTCACCATGGCGCGCGCCGCTTCAACGTCGGGATCGAGCGGCACCATGCGCGGGCGGCGATCCAGGGTGCAATCCAGGCCACGCCCCAGCAGCAGTCCATGTGCCTCGAGCAGGCCATCGACCTGGTCTGTATCCATCGCGCCCGACTGCGCCAGCGCGCGCAACAGCGATGACGTATCGCGTGGCGTGCATAGCGCGGGATGCGCGGCCGCGCCCATGAGCACCTGCGCCTGGACCAGGAACTCGAGGTCAACCAGGCCACCTGACCCCTGCTTCAGGTCGAAACGGGCCGCGTTGCTGCGGTCGAGCTCATCGCGCATCCGGCGGCGCATCGCGATCACGTCCTCGCGCACCTTCGCCGGATCGCGCGGCAGCGCGAGTACCTCGACGCGCACGGCCTCGAATGCCTCGCATACCGCAACGTCCCCGGCCACCGCGCGGGCGCGGACGAGTGCCTGCTGCTCCCAGGTCCAAGCGCGCTGGCGCTGGTAGGTGGAAAAGCTCGCCAGGCTCGAGACCAGCACGCCATTGGCGCCGTCGGGGCGTAGCCGCACATCGACCTCATACAGGCGGCCGGCGGCGGTCAGCGTGCCAAGCAGCGCGGTGAGCTTCTGCGCCAGGCGCGCCAGGTAGCGAGACGCATCCATTGGCCGTGCGCCGTCGGACGTTTCATCGCCGCGCGCGTCATGCAGGAACACCAGGTCCAGATCGGAATCAAAGCCCAATTCGCGTCCACCGACGCTTCCGTAGGCAATCGCCGCGAACCCCACGCCATGCAGCATGCCATGCGCGCGGCGCAAGTCCGATTGCGCCAGCGCGAGCACCGATCGCAGCACCGCATCGGCGAGCGCCGCAAGCTGTGACGCGCTGTCGAGTGCCGGCTGGTTCTGCGCCAGCGTCGCCAGGGCAATGCGGAAGGCCATGCCCTGGCGCAATTCATTGAGCGCGAGCAGGGCGGCTTCGGTGTCCATCACCGCCAGGCCCGCATCCAGTTCGTGGAATGCGTTGGCTATGCTGTCGGGATCGGGCCCGCCCTCAACCGCGCGCGCGTCGAGCAGTTCGTCAAGCAGCAACGGATGCGCAGCAAGGCGCTCCGAGAGCAGCGCACTGTGGGTGATGACGTCGATCAGCCGGGCCAGCGCAGCGGGCTGCTCATCGAGCAGGGCCAGGTAGCTGGTCCGACGCATGATTGCCTGCAGCAAGGCCATGCCCCGCGCCAGGGCCGCGTCAGGCGCGCTACCTCCTGCGCTGGCCTCAAGCAGCACCGGCAAGACATGTTCCAGCCGTTGCCGCGCGCGATCGGACAGGCCGCGCACCGACGGCGATCGGGCGAACTCCACCAACCGGGCATGCTGGCCCTCGGCATCGGCGAAGCCGGCATCGCGAAGCACGCCGGCATCGCCGGCATCGGGCAGCGCATGCCAGTATTTCTGCAACCGGCTGCCGGTGGCGCGCTTTCGGCGCGCCTGCAGCAGGCTCTCGAACTCGGTGGCGACGCGTTGGCGATGGCCTTCGAGCGCCAGCTCCAGCGCCGCTGTATCCGCGTATCCCAGTCCGCGCGCTATGCGCAGCCGTGCCAACGGCGCTTCCGGCAGTGCATGGACCTGTTGGTCGCCGAGCATCTGCACGCGATTTTCCAGCCGGCGCAGGAACCGGTAGGCATCGCCCAGCGCCTGCACGGCATCGGCTGCAAGATGGCCCGCCCCCGCAAGTGCATCCAGGGCATGCAGCAGGGAACGCTGGCGCAGTGCCGGCTCGCGGCCACCGTGGATCAGTTGCAGCGCCTGCGCCAGGAACTCGATCTCGCGGATGCCGCCAGGGCCAAGCTTGAGGTTGTCGGCCAATTCGCGGCGACCTACTTCCGCATCGATCAGCGCTTTCATCTCGCGCAATCCGTCGAGTGCGTTGTAATCCAGGTAACGGCGATAGACGAATGGCCGCAGCGACTCCGCGAGCCGCTCACCCGCCGCAAAATCGCCAGCAACCGGGCGCGCCTTGATCCAGGCATAGCGTTCCCAGTCGCGACCTTCGCGCTGGTAGTACTGCTCCATCGCGCTGAAGCTGAGCGCGAGGCGTCCCGATGCGCCGAACGGTCGCAGGCGCAGGTCCACGCGATGGCTGAATCCATCGGCGGTCAACTCGCCCAGCAAGGAGGCCAGGCGCTGGCCGATCCGGGTGAAGTAGTCCTCAGCGGCAAGCGGGCGCGGCCCACTGCTCTGCCCGTGCGCGGAAAACGCGTAGATCAGGTCGATGTCGGAACTGAAGTTGAGCTCGCCGCCGCCGAGTTTGCCCAGGCCAAACACCACCAGTGATTGCGGCGTGCCATCGTCGCCGGGCAGTTCGCCATGGCGTTGCGCGACCCAGGCGTGCGCGGCATCCAGGCCGGCGGCCAAGGCCTGCTCGGCGATGCGCGTGCTGCCGGCGAGTGTGTCGTCAACCGTATCGACGCCGCTGAGGTCACGCCAGACCAGGCGCGTGGATTCCGCGGCGCGCCACTGGCGGATCAGCGTCGGCGCGGCGGACTCGCCCGCTGCGCGCAAATCCGGCGCGGGTTGCGGCGGACCATCAAGTGTCGCCAGCAAGCCGGGTTGGCGTTGCAAGGTATCGATTGCGAAGTCGGACGCGATGGCGAGCTCGGCGATGCGCGCGCGCAACGCGGGATCGGCGAGTGCGTCCGGGGCGAGCGCATGCAGGCGCACCAGTGCGCGTTCCGCCAGGATCGGCAGTGCCGCAATGGGATCAGCCACGGCGCGCTCCGGAATGCCGGACAAAGGAATGCCGGACAAAGGAAAGCCCGCAGCGCAATGCGACTGCGGGCTGACCCGCCCTCCCCCTCAGAAGCGGCGCTTGCATCGTGGACGGACCGTCCGGACAACGCTAGTTGCAGCGCAGCATTTCACAGCATGAGCGCCGTGACCAGCGCCAGGAAGGTGCCCATGCTCACCACATCGGTGATGGTGGTCAGGAAAATGCTCGATGCGGTGGCCGGATCGGCGCCAAAACGGCGCAGCAGCAAGGGAATCGCGGTCCCGCTCACGCCGGCAACCACGCAGGCCGCCGCCATCGCCAGCATGGTGATCAGCGCAAGATTTATCGGCGACCCGTTCTCGGGATGGCGCCCGGCAACGATGTACATCGCCACGCCGGCCAGGGCGCCGGTGACGATGCCATTCATCAGACCCAGAAGCGCTTCCTTGCCGATGAGGTGCGCAATCCGCATGCCGCGCAGTTCGCCCAGCGTCATCCCGCGCAGTACCACGGCCAGCGACTGGCAACCGAGGTTTCCGCTCTGTCCGCCCAAGACCGGCAGGAACATCGCCAGCACCACGATCTTGTCGATGGTGCCCTGGAACATGCCGACCACGGCCGCGGTGATGAACACGGTCAGCAGGTTGATCTGCAACCACGGATGGCGGAACTTGAAGCTGCGCATCAGCGGCGTGGCAAGGCGCTCCTCACGTTCGACACCAACCATTGCACCAGCCTGGGCCGAAATTTCGAACGCCTGCTGCTCGAACAGGGTTTGCCCGCGCACCTGGCCGACCAGGGTGCCGTTCTCCTCGCAGACCGGATACACCGGATAGTGGCGGGTGACGACCTCGCGCATCGCCTGCACCAGGGTCATCTCGGGGAGCAGGAAGAACGGCGCGCGCATCATCACCTGGTCCAGGGTCTGGCTGCGGTCTGCATAGAGCAATTCGCGGAACGCGCACACCCCGATCAGCCGATTGAGCGAATCAACCACGAACAGGTACACCACCATGCGTTGCCGGATCGTCTCGCGCAGCACGTCGATGGCGGTGGCCACGCTGGTGCCGACGCGGAACACCGCCGGCGGCTCCTCGAGCATTCGCCCGACGGTTCCTTCCGGATAGCGCAGCGCATCGATCCAGCTGCCCGATGGCGCCGCCTCCAGGATGCGGTCCCGGCTTTCCTCCGACATCGCCGACAGGATTGCGTTGGCGCGTCCCGGTGGCATCGCGGCCAGCAGCTTTGCCGCAGTACCGGCATCGTGGCGGTCCAGCCGCTCGATCGCTGACTGCGGGTCGAGTCGGGCAATCTGGCCCAGCAGCGGGTTCGAGTCGGGCGACATGGTCAGGCTGCGATCCGTCGGACGGGAGGGACGCACCTAGGGTATCCGAATGGCGCTGCGCTGGCGTGTCGGCGCGCGCAGGCCGCTGTTCGAAGGATATTGGGCGCACGTGGACGCAGGACGGGAACGTCCCGCCGACCCTGGGTGGCCGTGGCGGGTCCTTATCTCACCCTGCCTCAGGCCGCGCTGGACAGCGCCAGCAGGAAGGTAGTCAGGATGTTGCGCGAGTTCATCGGCGACCGTGCGGCCCAACGCAACGACGGCGCCCGAAGGCGCCGCCGCTGCGTTGCTGCCACGTGAAGCATGCTACTCAGAGTTTTGCGCCGGGGAGCGGCGTGTTGAGGTACGGGAAGGTGTTGCGGAAATCGGTCGCCTTCACGGTTGCGCCATCGGTATACGGAAGCTGGCCCGACGGTGCATCGGCGGGCGACAGCAACACGCCCATTGCAACCCGCAACTCGATGTCCACCACGTCGTCACCAGGGCGACGGCCGTTCGGGAAGCCCGCGGTGTCGCCCGTCAGTGCACCCAGATTGGACTGGTCAGCCGCGACCTTCGGTGCGATCGAGGTGTTCAGGCGCAGCATCTCGGAGGGCACCACGTTGGCCGGCTTGTTCAGGCCATCCAGGCCGGTGAGGAAGGCGGCGACCAAATCGGTACGCGGGAACAGGTTCGGCGCCTGCACCACCGGGAACAGAATCTGCAGCAGTTCCGGCAGGGTCGGGTTGGTCACGTAGGTTGCGAACTGCGCGTCGTCCTTGGGCTGGGAGGCGTTGAACTTGTCCTTGTCACCCAGGCCGATCACCACTTCGTTCACCAGCGGTGCGCCGAGGCGGGACAGCTGCGTGGTCACGCCGTTGGTGGTCTTGCGCGCCGTGGTCCATGCACCGATGATCGGGCTGCCGCCGGTGGTCAGGCAGGAGATCGGAATCTCGATCGCGAACGAGGTCACGTTCTTGTCGGCCAGCTCGTTTGGATTGGCGTCCACCGGACCGACCGGGTTGAGGTTCACCAGGTCGAAGATCTTGCCCAGTGCAACGGCGAAGCCGTCCTTGCGCTGGCCGACGAACACGCGCGCATCCGAGGCACAGGTGCGGAAGCGCACCGACTGGATATGGCTGTCGGCATAGGCGGCATAGTTCGGGATCGACTTCTGGCCGATGTTGTCAAATGGCTTGCGCAGGTTGCGGCCTGAGTCGCCCAGCCCGGGAATCTGCTTGCCTTCGCGTGCGAGCGTGACGGTATAGGTCTCGATGACGTTCTTGACGCCGTCGTTGGCGGTCGGAGTGGTACCGAACTGGCCGATGTTGCTGAGCGGCACCTTCACGTCGACGCCGTTGACCGGCACGGTGAGGTTCTGGACCTGGTTCTTCGCGCGGAACTCGAAGCTCAAGTCGGCAATGGCATCACCATTGTTGTCGATGTTGATCGCGTACACGGCGTTCGGGTCGAGTGCAAAGTAGTTCGGGCCGCCGTACGCATCCTGCAGCGGCAGGTAGTTCGCGATCAGGGTCACGAAGTCGCTGCGTCCGGCCTCGTAACTTCGAAACATGTAGAAGTCGGTTCCGTCGACCTTGGGC
>JBKJMY010000174.1:0-14879 GCA_046596115.1 Arenimonas sp. | reverse complement strand
GATTCGCCGATGCCGACCATGGGCGCGCTGCTCATCGTGCTGCTGGGGCTGGCCGCGATTGCCTGGAATCTTGGCTGGCTGGTGTTCTGACAGCGGCGGTCTGGCGTGCCACGCACGGACACCCATGTCCCGCCACGCCCCGCCACGCCCCGTCGCGCGCCGCCGCGTTCCGCCCCGCCGCGCACAGTGTCAGGCGGCGTCCGCCAGTGCGGCGTCCTGCAACCGGTCGAAATAGTCGCGCGTGAGTTGCACCTGCGTCTGAGCCGTCTCGGCGCGGTTGACCACGGCGCGGAAAGCAGCATTCTCAGGGCGATCCTTGGCGTACCAACCCAGGTGCTTGCGCGCGATCCGCACACCGGCAAGTTCGCCGTAGAACGCATGCAGGTGTTCCAGGTGCCCGAGCAGGATCGCGCTGACCTCGGCGGGTGAGGGTGCGGGCAGATGCTCGCCGGTTTTCAGGAAGTGCGCGATCTCCCGAAAAATCCACGGGCGGCCTTGCGCGGCGCGGCCGATCATCAGCGCATCCACGCCGGTGTAGGCAAGCACGTCGCGGGCGCGCTCGGGCGACACAATGTCGCCGTTGGCAAGCACCGGAATAGTTGCCGCCGCCTTGATCGCGGCAATCGTGTCGTATTCGGCCTCGCCCAGGTAGTGGTCGGCGCGGGTTCGCCCATGCACCGCCAGCGCGGCGATGCCGCTGTCCTCGGCGATGCGCGCGATGCGCAGTGCGTTGCGGTTGTTGCGATCCCAGCCGGTGCGGATCTTCAGCGTGACCGGCACATCGACTGCGTTCACGACGGCCGACAGGATGCGGCCGACCAGCGGCTCGTCCTGCAGCAGCGCCGAGCCAGCCCAGACATTGCACACCTTCTTGGCCGGGCAGCCCATGTTGATGTCCACCAATTGCGCACCATGCTCGACGTTGTAGCGGGCGGCGGCGGCCATGACTGCAGGATCAGTGCCCGCGATCTGCACACTGATTGGCGCCGGCTCGCCGGTGTGGTCCATGCGGTGCAGGGACTTGGACGTGCCCCACAGGCGCGGCTCGCTGGTGGTCATCTCGGACACGCACAGTCCCGCGCCCATGCGTTTGCAAAGCATCCGGAACGGTTTGTCGGTGACCCCGGCCATCGGCGCCAGCACCAGGTTTGGCTCTATCGAGTATGGCCCGATCTTCATTTGTGCATTGTCGCATTGAGCCGCGTGAGCGGGGGTCGGGGAGAGCTTTCGCCACACGCCGTGAATCCATCCATGGAGGCTAATCGGCGACGTCCCTGTCGCCGATTGTGGCGAAAGCTCTCCCCGACCCCCGCTCCCGCGGGTCCGCGGCAAGACTGTTGAAAAGAGCCTCTGCCGTGCCGCCGCCGCTGCGCGCCGCGCTGCTACGCCCGGCGTCGCCTCCTTGTTGCGCGCAGCTGGATGCAGGCCGCCGCGTAGCGCTTGTCAATTCAGGATTCGATGCCGACGGGTGGGAGCGGAGGCCGATAGCGTCCCGCGCGACAATCGGCGACAGGGACGTCGCCGATTAGCCTCCACGGATGGATTCACGGCGTGTCGCGCGGGACGCTATCGGTCTCCGCTTCCTGCCGTAAAGAAGACTACGCGATGGAGCCGACTACGCGATGGAGCCGCCTACGAGACGGAGCCACCAAGCGAGATCAGGACGCCGGCGATGGTCGCAGTCATCAGCGTGGCCAGCGAACCGCCCAGCACCGCGCGCAGGCCCAGTCGCGCCAGGTCGCCGCGGCGCTCGGGGGCGAGACCACCGATGCCGCCGATCTGGATCGCGATCGAAGAGAAGTTCGCGAAGCCACACAGCGCATACGTTGCGATCAGCTTGCCCTTGTCGGTCAGCACCACGCCAGCGACCTTGCCGTTGACGATGTCCGCCAGCTGCAGGTAGGCGACGAATTCGTTGATCACGATTTTCTGGCCGATCAGTCCGCCAACCACCGTCGCGTCCTGCCAGGGCACGCCGATCACCCAGGCAATCGGGGCGAGCAGGTAGCCGAGCAGGGAGGCGATATTGGTCGGCTGTCCGAGCAGCGCCTGCAGGCCGGTGACTTCGCCAAGCCAGGTCAGCGGCCAGTCGAGCAGCGCGATCAATGCGATAAAGGCCAGCAGCATCGCGCCGATGTTCAGCGCCAGGCGCAAGCCATCAGCCGCGCCCGCGGCGGCCGCGTCGATCAGGTTGGACGCGTGTTTTTCCACTTCGAGCTTGACCGTGCCGCGGGTCAGCGGCTCGCCTACTTCGGGGATCAGCAATTTGGCGATCACCATCGTCGCAGGCGCGGCCATGATCGACGCCGCCAACAAATGCTTGGCGTAGAACGCCTGTTGCACCGGATCTCCGCCACCCAGCATGCCCACGTAAGCCGCCAGCACGCCGCCGGCGATATGCGCCATGCCGCCGATCATCATGGTCATCAGCTCGGATTCGGTCATGCCCGCGATATACGGACGCACGGTCAGCGGCGCCTCGGTCTGGCCGATGAACACGCTCGCACACACGCTGGTGGTTTCCGCACCCGACACGCGCATCACCTTGGTGATTGCCCAGGCCATGCCGCGCACGATCGTCTGCATGACGCCAAGGTGGTACAGCACGCCCATCAGCGAGGCGAAGAAGATGATGGTCGGCAGCACCTGGAAGGCGAAAATGAATCCGAACTTCGTCGTGTCCATCAGGTCGCCGAAGATGAAGGTCGAGCCCGCCGTGACAAACGAGAGGATCTTCACGAAGCCGCGCCCGAGCGCGTCGAACACGAGACGGCCACCGGGGACCAGCAGCACCAGCGCGGCGAAGGCGATCTGCAGGCTGACGCCGGTCACGACCAGCTTCCAATCCACCCGGGACTTGTTGTTGGAGAACAGCCAGGCAATGCCGAGCAGGACGGACAGGCCGAACAGGCCGAACAGGATCTGCATGAAGGTGGTTCCCCGAAAGTCGGGGAAGGGTAGTGCAGGGGATGGGGCGGGGCAAGGGCGGGGATTGTGGCGCGGGGTGGAATCGCGGCTGAAGCCGCTGCCACGGTTGCGCGGGAATCGCGGCTGAAGCCGCTCCCACACTGACGCCGCTCCCACGGGTGGGGCTATTGTGGGTCGCGCGCGACCACGCGGTTGCGGCCGCCGAGCTTGGCCGCGCGCAAGCGCAGGTCTGCGCTGCGCATCAATCCGGACACATCCACCGCATCCACCGGGCAGCAGGCGATGCCGGCACTGAAGGTGAGCGTGCGCGGCTCCGCGCCCTCTTCGGGCAGGAACGGGCGAGCCTGCACGCGTTGGCGCAGCATGTCGATGCGCTCCCACGCCGCGCCCACCGGTTGCCGAAGAACCAGCACGAACTCCTCGCCACCGACACGCAGCAAGGGCTCGTCGCGACGCAATTGCATGCGCAGGCTCTCGACGATGTGACGCAGCGCACGATCACCGGCCTGGTGGCCGAGCTCGTCATTGATGCGCTTGAAGTAATCCAGGTCGAGCAGGGCCAGGCACAGGGTGTCGCCCTCGGCACGCGACTCGGCGATCAGGACAGGCACGCGGTGGTTCAAGTAGCTGCGGTTCGGCAGGCCGGTCAATCCGTCGGTGCCCGACATCTGCACCAGGCGCTGCATCCGGAACACGATCAGCAGCGTGACTACCGTGGAAGCACCCAGCAGGGTCGCGCGCTGCAACTGCGTTGACAAATGCACCGTGCCGTAATCGGGTGAACTGATGGGCCCGACGCTGATGTACTGGAAGAATGCCGAGATGGCCAGGAATTGGATGATTGCCAGCAGTCCGGCCGCGAGGGTGACCCGAAGGTCATTGCGAAACGCGGTCGCCAACACCGCCAGCGGATAGCAGCCCCACACCACCACGCTGTTGAGTCCGGCGGCCGGCTCGCGGAATGCCAGCAGCAGCAACACGATGCTGACAATGCTGACATCGAAACCCGCAGACAGGTATGGCAGCCAGCGATAGCGGCGCCTGCGCCGCGACATGCTCAGCCAGACCTGGCTCAGCAACAAGGCAAGTCCGACGCCGGTGACGCCGATCAGTGATTCATAGGCGCCGCCCCCGGTGTAGAAGTTGATGGCGGGGAGCAGGATCAGCGTTGTCGCGATGACCAGGCGCAGGCGCGCAAGCAGGACTTCGCCATCGGCGCCGAGTTCGAGCAGGACCTCGTCCGGTGGTTCGCGAAGACTGCGTTGCAGTTGTCCGAAGGTATCGCGAAGGCTGGTCACGCACTGCACCCTGGGGGGAAGCTTCGCCAGCATAGCGGCACGGTGCCGCCGCCGTCAGGCTTTCGACAAGCCGAACCAGGCCACCCATAGCGCAAGTGCCACGAAAACCGCCGCCGCCGTCCAGCGCGCAGCCTTCAGGGGCAGGCGGTCGGCAAAGCGCGAGCCCAGCAGCACCACCGGCACATTCGCCAGCAACATGCCGATCGTGGTGCCGGTTATCACCTGCCAGAGCGGCGAATAGCGCGCTGCAAGCACCACCGTCGCGATCTGGGTCTTGTCGCCAATCTCGACCAGGAAGAACGCCACCAGCGTGGCCATGAAGACGCCGGCCTTGGGCGCCGGCGCGTCCTTGTCCTCGAGTTTGTCGGGGACAAGGGCCCAGGCGGCGACGGCCAGAAACAGCGCCACCACGCTCCAGCGCAACACAGTTGGCGACACCAGGGTGGCCAGCCAGGCGCCGGCCCATGCCGAGACAGCGTGGTTGACCAGGGTCGCTGCGAGGATGCCGGCGATGATCGGCCATGGCTTGCGATAACGTGCCGCCAGCAGCAGGGCGAGCAATTGCGTCTTGTCGCCGATCTCGGCCAGCGCAACCGTCAGCGTTGATACAAGTAGTGCATCCATTGCCTGATCCTTGAGCGCCGCAGCGGCACCCCTCAGGGAAGCGCGCCAAAAAAGAAAACCACGCCGCCGAGGATGCGGGGCCGATCTGCCCATGTTCGCAGGATCAGCGTGCGGGCGCGAGGACGACCTTGCCGATCAAGGCACCCGGTCCAACAGCTCCAACATCGTCTCATGCAGGGCATCCTGGGTTTGCTCGCGCAGGCCGGTGAGGCGCTGGGCCGGGGCATTCCTTATACTCGGGGCATCTTTGCAGCAGGGAGCAGGACCATGGGTTCGACATTCGCCATCGCCGTCTTAGTCATCTTCGGCGTCGTCATCATGCTCAAGGCGGTCCGGGTCGTGCCGCAGGGCTTCGAGTGGACCACCGAGCGCTTCGGCAAGTACACCCACACCATGACCCCGGGCCTGCACTTCCTGATGCCCATCGCCCAGACCGTCGGTCGCAAGGTCAACATGATGGAGCAGGTGCTGGAGGTGCCCAGCCAGGACGTGATCACCAAGGACAACGCGGTGGTCAAGGTGGACGGCGTGATCTTCTTCCAGGTGCTGGACGCGGCCAAGGCAGCCTACGAGGTGAGCAATCTCGAACAAGCAACCATCGCATTGGTGATGACCAACATCCGCACCGCGATCGGCTCGATGGACCTGGACGAGTCGCTGTCCAAGCGCGACGAGATCAACGCCAAACTGCTCAACGTGGTGGACCACGCGACCGGGCCCTGGGGCATCAAGGTCAACCGTATCGAGCTCAAGGACATCCAGCCGCCACGCGACCTGGTGGAATCGATGGCGCGGCAGATGAAGGCCGAGCGCGACAAGCGCGCGTCCATCCTGGAATCGGAAGGCGCGCGGCAGTCCGAAATCCTGCGCGCCGAAGGCGAGAAGCAGGCCGCGGTGCTGCATGCCGAGGGCAAGAAGGAAGCTGCGTTTCGTGAAGCCGAAGCGCGCGAGCGCCTGGCCGAGGCCGAGGCCAAGGCGACCACGATGGTGTCGCAGTCCATCGCCCAGGGCAGCGTGCACGCGATCAATTACTTCGTCGCGCAGAAATACATCGAGGCACTCAAGGAATTTGCCCGCTCGCCGAACCAGAAACTGCTGATGCTGCCGGTCGAGGCGACCGGAATACTCGGGTCATTGGCGGGGATTGCAGAATTGGCGCGCGAAAGCCTGGGCAAGCCGCCGGCCGAGCCGCCGTCGGTGCCGAGGGCGTCACGGCAGGACAGCTGAGCAATGCGCATCGAATTGCTCGCATGGGGAAGCCTGGCCCTGTTGCTGGTCGCCGCCGAGGTGATGGCACCCGGTGCGTTCCTGCTCTGGCTCGGCTTCGCTGCCGGCGCGGTGTTCCTGCTCCTGCTCGCGCTGCCGGGCCTGTCGCCGCTGGTCCAGGTGGTCGCTTTCGTTGCGCTGGGCTTCGTGGCGATCGGGATCGGCCGCAAATACGTGCGCAAGGCGCAGGGCGAAAGCGACCAGCCGCTGCTCAACCGCCGCGCTGAGCAGTTCGTCGGCCGGCGCTATGAATTGCACAGTCCGATCGTGGACGGTCGTGGCCGGATCAAGGTGGGTGACGCGCTGTGGACGGTGACCGGGCCCGAGCTGCCCGCGGGCACGCGGGTGCGGGTTACGGCTGCCGATTCCATGGTCCTGGTCGTCGAACCCGAGCAGCGCGGGCCGGCGGCGGCCGATCACGGCTCCCCGACGCCGTAGGCTGTAAAATGCTCGGCTCCAGACATTGGCGCCCACCATGACCCAGCAGACGATCTACAACGCCACCCATCGCGCCCTGGGCGCCAAGATGGTCGACTTCGGCGGCTGGGACATGCCGATCCATTACGGGTCGCAGATCGAGGAACACCACCAGGTGCGGCGTGACGCCGGCATGTTCGATGTCTCGCACATGACCGTGCTCGACATGCACGGCGCCAACGTCAGGCCGTTCCTGCGCACGCTGGTGGCCAATTCGGTGGACAAGCTGGCCAAGCCGGGCAAGGCGCTTTACGCAGCGATGCTGGACGCCAGCGGCGGCGTGATCGATGACCTGATCATCTATTTCATGCGCGAGGACTTCTTCCGCGTGGTGGTCAACGCCGCCACCCACGACAAGGACCTGGCATGGATCACTGCCCAGGCGGCGCCGTTCGGCATCGACATCCAGGAGCGCCGCGACCTGGCGATGGTCGCCGTGCAGGGCCCGAACGCGCGCGATAAGGTGCTGTCGCTGTTGACGCCCGCCGCCGCGGCTGCCGCCGGGAAGCTTGGCAAGTTCGTGGCGGTGGAGGCGGACGGCATGTTCGTCGCCCGCACCGGTTACACCGGCGAGGATGGCTTCGAGATCATGGTGCCGGAGTCGCAGGCGGTGGAGTTCTGGAATCGCCTGCTGGCGGCCGGCGTCAAACCCGCAGGCCTGGGTGCGCGCGACACGCTGCGCCTGGAAGCCGGCATGGCGCTGTACGGCCAGGATATGGACGAGACCGTGTCGCCGTATGAAGCCGGGCTGGCCTGGACGGTGGCGCTGGATGAAGGGCGCGAGTTCACAGGGCGTGCGGCGCTCGAGGCGCAGAAGGCCACCGGCGTGCCGCGGCAGATGATTGGACTGGTGCTCGACGACAAGGGCGTGCTGCGCCATGGTCAGGCGGTGTTCACTGCGGCCGGTGCCGGCGAGATCCTGTCCGGCACCTTCTCGCCCACGCTGGGCAAGGCGATCGCGCTGGCGCGCGTCCCCGCCGGCGATCCCGGCGCGGTGGAAGTGGATATCCGCGGCAGGCGGCTGCCGGTGCGCGTGGTGCGCTACCCGTTCGTCCGCGACGGCCAGCCGCAACCTGGCGTGCTCAACTCCGGCGTGCCTGACTCCGGCGTGCCCGACGACGGCGCTTCCGGCTAAACTACGCCGACCCGCTACGCCAACCCCAATTTGTCCCGTCCCCGACCCGAGTGCAGCCATGAGCGAAATTCCAGGCGACCTGAAGTTCCTGAAGTCCCATGAATGGGCCCGCGTCGAGGACAGCGGCCAGATCACCATCGGCATCTCCGATCACGCGCAGTCCCTGCTCGGTGACCTGGTGTACGTCGAGCTTCCAACTGTCGGTGACGACGTGACCGCGGGCAATGCCGTGGCCGTGGTGGAATCGGTGAAGGCCGCGTCCGATGTGTACAGCCCGGTGTCCGGCAAGGTGGTCGCCGTCAACAGCGCGCTGGCCGACAAGCCCGAGACGATCAACGAAGACGCCTACGGCGAAGGCTGGGTCCTGGTGGTGCAGCCCTCGGAGCCGGAGCAGTTCAACGAACTGTTGTCGCCCGACGATTACGCCGAGTTGCTCGAGGACGACGACCACTAGCCGGCACAGCCCGCACCGACACACTCCGGCCGCCACGTGCGGCCGGCGTGCTTTCCAGCCCCCGCAATCCTGATCCACCGCCCAACCAGAGAATCACGCCATGCCGTTCCTGCCGCACACCGAATCCGACGTCCAGGCCATGCTCAAGGCCATCGGCGCCAACAGCATCGATGACCTGTTCGACGAGATCCCGCCGCAGCTGATCGTCAAGTCGCTCGAGCATGTGCCGGAAACGGCCAACGAGATGGAAGTGATGCGGCTGATGCGCATCCGTGCGGCGCAGGATGCGGTGACGCTGAACTTCGCCGGCGCCGGCGCCTACGAGCACCACATCCCGGCGGCGGTCTGGCAGATCGTCGGCCGCGGCGAGTTCTATTCCGCCTACACGCCCTACCAGGCCGAAGCCAGCCAGGGCACGCTGCAGCTGATCTACGAATACCAGACGATGATGACCCGCCTCACCGGCATGGACATCAGCAACGCATCGCTCTATGACGGCGCCACCTCGGTGGCCGAAGCGGTGCTGATGGCCGAGCGCAGCCAGAAGAAGGGCGGCGCGCAACGCGTGCTGGTGCCCGAGTCGCTGCACCCGGCTTACCGGCGCACGCTGGCGGCGATCGTCGGCCTGCAGGGGATCGAGATCGTCACGCTGCCGTGCCCGGATGGCCACCTGGACCAGGCGACGCTGGATGCGGTGCAGGGCGAGTTCACCGCGCTGGTCATCCCCCAGCCGAATTATTTCGGCGTGCTGGAGGAAGTGGATGCGCTGACCGACTGGGCGCAGGCGCGGGGTGCGCTGGCGATCGCGGTGGTCAACCCGATGTCGCTGGCGCTGCTCAAGGCGCCCGGGCGCTGGGGAACGCGCGGCGTGGACATCGCCTGTGGCGACGGCCAGCCGCTTGGCGTGCCGTTGTCGTCCGGCGGCCCGTACTTCGGCTTCATCGCCTGCCGCAAGGAGATCGTGCGCAACATGCCCGGACGCATCGTCGGGCGCACCACCGACGTCGACGGCAAGATCGGCTATGCGCTCACCCTGCAGGCGCGCGAACAGCACATCCGCCGGGCCAAGGCGACCTCGAACATCTGCACCAACCAGGGACTGCTGGTGACTGCGGCAACGATCTACATGGCGATCACCGGTCCGGAAGGGCTGCGTCGTGTCGCCGCGGCGTCAGCTGCCAACCTGGCCAGCTTGCGTGCGCGCCTGGAACGCATCCCCGGTGTGCGTGCGCGGCATCCGGCGCAGGTGCATTTCCACGAAGCGGCGTTCGAGTTGCCACTGCCGGCGCGCGAGGTGATCGAACGTCTCGCCGGCGAGCGCATCCTGGCCGGCGTGTCGCTTGCCGGCGACTACCCCGGACGCGAGCGCGAGCTGCTCGTCTGCGCCACCGAAACCAAGCGCATCGAGGACATCGAGGCGTTTGCGACGGCGCTCGAAGCGGCGCTGGGCGGGAAATAAATCCGCGCACTTTGGGGTTTTTGGGCGTCGTGACGCGCCGTTGGCGGCATCCGCGCGGCAACCCGAAAAACGCACCCGGACTCGCTCCCGACAGGCGATGCCGCGCGACGCGAAAACACGCGTGCGCCATTTTGCGTTTGCAAAAAACGTACGCAACGCCGGGGAATAATGCGATTTGAGAATTCGCCGTGCGTGCGCGGCGAAAATAAGCACGCGCTTGCGCGCCGCCAGTCGGGGTTGCCGGAGTGGCATTACCGGAACCAAGCGGGAAAGTATTTTTGCAAAATGGTTGACATCGTAATTTCACGTGATTAGCGTTCGCCCCAATCGACACCTAAATGCGGAACGACTCATCTCGAACCAGCCGACAATTCGCAACTCCCGACAGGTCCCCGCCGAAGTCGTCACCAAGGCGGACACAGGAGTCGCTTCCCCCGCGAAACGCATCGGCCGCATCCGCAACACATCCCCTTTCCACGCCCGGGCCGGTTTCGGTCCGGGCGTTTTCACGAGCGGCGATTCCACGCCGCCAAAAAATCCGTCCAGGCGCCCAGCGCCCGGGCGGTACGCCGCGGGATCCTCCGCGGTGGTGCCTTTGTGACTGGGCGTCCCAAAAGCCAACTGACGAGGAGTTGACCATGGCTACCAAGAAAGCTGCGAAGAAAGCAACGAAAAAACCGGCCAAGAAGGCCGCGAAGAAAGCTGCAACGAAGAAGAAGGTTGCCAAGAAGTCCGTCCGCAAGGCTGCGCCGAAGAAGGCCGCCAAGAAGACTGCCAAAAAGGCCGCCAAGAAGACCGTGAAGAAGGCTGCCAAGAAGAAGGCCGTCAAGAAGACTGCCAAGAAAAAGGCTGTCCGGAAGACTGCCAAGAAAAAGGCCGTCAAGAAGACTGCGAAGAAGGCTGCCAAGAAAACTGCCAAGAAGGCAGTGAAGAAGACCGCCAAGAAGAAGGCTGCGCCGAAGAAGAAGGCAGCCAAGAAGGCCGCCAAGAAGGCAGCTCCGAAGAAGAAGGCTGCCAAGCGCACTGCCAAGAAGAAGGCTGCACCGGCACCGATGGCGCCCATCGCTCCGGCGATGTAATTGGTGGTACCCCGAAAGCTGTAATCTCGAACTCTCTCCCCGTGTTGCCCAGGCGGGGGGAGAGACTTTCCAGGGGCATGGAAAGGGTCGAAAGGATCAAGCGCCCCCGGGCGCTTTTTTCTTGTCCGGTGTCAGTCTTGCCCGGCGTCAGTCTTGCCCGGCCTTAGTCTTGCCCGGCCTTAGTCTTGCCCGGCGTCAATCTTGCTCGGCGTCAATCTTGCTCGGGCTCGTCGTCGATGCCGAGCCAGTCATGCGCCGGCAGGCCGAGCACGCGATCCATCAGGCTTGGCAGCAGGCCCGACGGTGCGGCGCTTTCGCTGTTCCACAGGACGACCATTCCGACGTCCTCGTCGGGCAGGAAGGCGATCAGGCCGCGATAGCCCTGCACCGCGCCGCCGTGGAAGACCAGCGTGTGCCCGGAGTAGTCGAACACCCGCCAGCCCATCGCATACCAGGCGTGGCGCAGGCGCTCGCGCCGCCAGCCGGAACCACGCACTTCACCGGGCGTACTCACCAATGGCGTGTGGATCTGCTGCAGCATGGCTGGCGTCAGCACGTCGGGGCGATGGCCCATCTGGGCAATCAGCCACTGCGCCATGTCGTGGATGCTGGAATTGACGCCCGCCGCCGGCGGCACGTGGTAGTAGTTTTCATTCGGGCGCACTGGCACCCATCCGCCACGGCCACGCACGTGCGGCCGCGCCCAGCTGTTGCTCGCCTCCAGGGCTTCGCGTCCGTAGGTGCTGTTGTACATGCCCAACGGGTGGAAGAGCTTCTTCTCGACCTGGTGCGAATAAAAGTCACCGGTGGCGGCAAACACGAGATCGCCGACCAGGCTGAAGGCAACGTTCTGGTAGGCGTAGCACGCGCCGGGCGAGCAGGCCATCGGTGCGTCGGACAGGCGCTCGGCCAGCAGCGGATAGGGCTGGTTACTTTCCAGGTCGCGGTCGTAGGTGTTGTGGCCGAGCCCGACCCGGTGGCTGAGGATGTCGCGGACGGTGACCGTGCGCGCACGGGCATAGTCGCGCAGCTTGAACGCCGGCAGTTGGTTGACGATCGGGCGGTCCCAGTCCATCGCGTCTTCGGACACCAGTTGCGCAGTCAGCGTGGCGGCGAACGCCTTCGACAGCGACGCCAGGCGGAACACGGTGTCGGTACCGACTGGCTGTCCACCCGGTGCGCCGGTGTTGCCGTAGCCATGCATGGACACCACGTGGTCGCCCTGCACGATGGCAATCGCCAACCCGGGCAGGTGTTTCTGCGTGACCAGCGCCGACGCCAGGTAATTGACCTGCTGCGCGGACGCGCTGATGTCCGGAATGCGGTTGGGCAGGGGTGTGGGTGCGACCGGAGCGGGCGCT
The DNA here is from genome assembly GCA_046596115.1 of Arenimonas sp. Classification (GTDB taxonomy): domain Bacteria; phylum Pseudomonadota; class Gammaproteobacteria; order Xanthomonadales; family Xanthomonadaceae; genus Arenimonas. The sequence continues at coordinate 2,798 of JBKJMY010000174.1, read as the reverse complement.
GCAGCCATCGGCGCCACCGGTGCGTGCTTGCGGCGCGGCTCGGCGGAACTCGGGGTGTACAGCAGCCAAGGCAACAGCAGCAACCCGAACAGCAGGGCGCAGAAGGCTTTCTTGTGCGGCATGTCCAACGTATGCTTCCTGCAGTAACAGGCTCCGATTCTAGCGTGCGTACCGCACGCCGGTCCTGAACGACACGGGGAGGGCGACACGATGATTGCAGTTATCGTACTACTGGGCCTGCTGGCGCTGGCAGCGTTCTGGGCCGTCGGGATCTACAACGGGCTGGTCACTGGTCGCAATGCGTACAAGAATGCTTTTGCGCAGATTGACGTGCAACTCACCCGCCGCTACGACCTGATCCCCAACCTGGTCGAAGTGGCCAAGGGCTACATGGCCCACGAGCGCGAGACGCTCGAAGCCGTGATCAAGGCGCGCGCCGCTGCCGTCAGCGGCCTCGCCGCCGCCAAGGCATCGCCCGGCGACGCACAGGCGATGCAGTCGCTCGCCACCGCCGACCAGGGCCTGACCGGCGCGCTGGGCCGCCTGATGGTGGTCAGCGAGCAGTATCCGGACCTGAAGGCAAACCAGAACATGATGCAGTTGTCCGAGGAGCTCACCTCCACGGAAAACCGCGTCGCCTTCGCACGCCAGGCGTTCAACGACTCGGTGATGGCCTACAACAACCGCCGCGAAGTGTTCCCGTCGAGCGTCGTGGCGGGCATGTTCCAGTTTGTGCCAGCCGCACTGCTCGAGATCACCGAGCCGGCCAAGCGCGATGCGCCCAAGGTCAGCTTCTGATCCGCTTCGGGTGAACTTTTTCGAGCGTCAGGCGGGCGCCAGGCGGCAGAGCAGGCGCCTGCTGGTCCTGTTCGGCCTGGCCGTGTTCGCCACTGTCGCCGCGGTGGACCTGGTCGCGCTGATCGCCTTGGGCGGGTTCTCGCGCGGCGAGGGCGGCAGCAGCCCGGGCGGCGCACTGGTGCTGATCACCCTGGCCACGTTGGCGGTGATCGGCTGCGCGAGCCTGTTCCGCACCGCGTCCCTGCGTACCGGCGGCAGCGCGGTTGCCAACCAGCTCGGCGCGGTGCTGGTGCCCGAGGACACCAGCGACTTCAACCTGCGCCGGCTGCGCAACGTGATCGAGGAAATCGCGATCGCTTCCGGCGTGCCGGTGCCGCAGATCTACGTGCTCGAGCAGGAAGCGGGCATCAATGCCTTCGCCGCCGGCTACACGCCGTCGGACGCGGCGATCACGGTCACCCGCGGCGCGCTGGACCGGCTCAACCGCGATGAACTGCAGGGCGTGATCGCGCACGAGTACAGCCATGTGCTCAATGGCGACATGCGCCTGAACATCCGCCTGGTCGGATTGCTGTTCGGCATCCTGGTGTTGGCGATCATCGGCCGAAAGATCCTCGAGAACGCGCGCTTTTCGCGTGGCAAGAACAATGGCGCGCTGTTTGGCGTGGCGCTCGGGCTGGTGGTGGTCGGGTATGTCGGGTTCTTCTTCGGCCGGCTGATCAAGGCCGGTCTCAGCCGCCAGCGCGAGCACCTGGCTGATGCCTCGGCCGTGCAGTTCACCCGCCAGACCACCGGCATTGCCGGCGCGCTGAAAAAACTGGCCGGCCTTCCCGAGGGCTCGCGCCTGTCCACGTCCGATGCCGAGGAATACAGCCACATGTTCTTCGGCGAAGGACTCAAGCTATCCCGGCTGATGGCCACGCACCCGCCGCTGGTCGAACGCATCCACCTGCTCGATCCCTCGTTCAAGGCCTCGATGGTCGAGGACCTGGCGGCGAAATGGGCGCTGCATCCGCCGGTTGGCCTGGATGAGGATGCTGCGCTGGGCTTGGCCGGTGCGCACGACGGCGCGGTGGTGCGTCCGGTGTCTGCGGATTCACTGCCTGGCGCGCGCAAGCAACTGCAAGTCTCGCCACCATCGGTGGTGTCGCAGGTGGGCGCGCCGCGTGCGGAGGATTACCGCCAGGCCGGCGCGATCCAGTTCGCCATTCCCGAAGTCCTTCAGCGCGCCGCCCGCCACCAGTCCGATGTCGTACCGATGCTGCTCGGCCTGCTGCATGCGCCGGCGGGTCCGGTACGCGACGCGCAGCAATACGAATTGCGCGCACGCGTGGGTCCGGCTGTAGCCGAACAGGCGCTCGACTACGCCGACCGCCTGGCCGACCTGCACCCGATGCTGCGCCTGCCGCTTGCCTCGCTTGCATTCCCGACCCTGCGCCGCCGGCCGCGCCCGGAACTGCGCCAGTTCACCGACCTGGTGTATGCCCTGGTGCATGCCGACGGTGAAGTGAGCCTGTTTGAATACTGCATGGGCCGCATGCTGCGTGCCCAGGTGATCGAGGCGCTGGATCCGGTCAGCGCCTGGGTGCCCGGCAACCTCCGCCTGGCCAAGGCCACGGCGCCGGCGGTGACCTTGCTGGCGGTGATTGCGCAAGCCGGCCACGACAATCCCGCTGACGCGCCGCGCGCTTTCCTTAGCGGTGTGGAACGCGTCTTTCCACGCCTCAATGCGCCGTATGCGCCGCCCGCCGACACGCTGGCGGCGCTGGATGCGGTGTTGCCGGTACTCGACGGGCTGGAGCCGATGGGCAAGGAGCTGTTGCTCGAGGGACTGGTGGCTGCGATCAGCCACGATGGCCACATCAGTGTCGAGGAATCGGAACTGTTGCGCACTGTTTGCGCAGCCTTGCACTGCCCGCTGCCGCCGATTCCCGATTTGCAGGCGGCCTGAGCGCGCCTGCGCCGCTGCGATGCGGCTTTCCTGAGTTTGCAGGCGCGCG
>JBKJMY010000124.1:0-2714 GCA_046596115.1 Arenimonas sp. | reverse complement strand
GGCCTTTTCCTTGCTGGTGAACAAACCGGTGCACTCGAGCACCACGTCCACGCCGTGCGAGCCCCACGGAATGTCGGCCGGGTTGCGCACCGCATAGACCTTGATGCGATCGCCGTTGACGATCAAGTCGCCACCTTCGGCCGAAACAGTACCCGGGAACTTGCCATGCGCCGTGTCGTACTGGGTCAGGTGCGCGTTGGTCTCGGCGTCGCCGAGGTCGTTGATCGCGACGACCTGGATCTCGTCGTTGCGACCGGACTCGTAGATTGCCCGAAGGATATTGCGGCCGATTCGGCCGTAGCCGTTGATCGCGACCTTGATCGTCATGACATCTCCTGGGATTGCCCGGCGCGCGCCGGTGGCGGATAGGAAGCCGCCATTTTAGCAAGTCTGGCCCTCACTCCCAAGCACTGGCGACGCGGCTGACCGCCGGATAAGCTCGATCGCCATGCGAAAGTTCATCGCTACGCTACTCATCCTGTCCTTTGCGACCCAGGCCCTGGCCTGGAGCCGCGACGGGCACGCCATCGTGGGCATGCTCGCCGAAAGGCAACTGCGCCCGGCTGCGCGCGCGGAAGTGGCGAGGCTGCTTGCTGGCGAACCCGACCCGACCCTCGCAGGCGTTGCAGCCTGGGCGGATGAAGTACGCGCAACCGAGGGACCCGGCAAATCCGCGCCCCGGCACTACATCAATTTCAAGGGAGGCGACTGCAGCTATGTGCCGGTTCGGGATTGCCCGGATGGCAATTGCGTGATCGCGGCGATCAACCGCAATTTCCTGATCCTGTCCGACGGTGCGCGCCCCGATGCCGAGCGTCGTGACGCACTCAAGTATCTGGTCCACTTCGTGAGCGACGTGCACCAGCCCTTGCACTCGACGCCCCGCGCCGACCAAGGCGGCGGCGACTTCCAGGTGAACTACCGGGGCGCGGGCAGCAGCCTGCACAAAGTCTGGGACCGGCTGATAATCGAACGGCGAAAGTCCACGCCGGTCGATTTTGCGAGCGCGCTCGCAAGCCAGCCGGCGCTGGCCGCCGATGCCACGCGGCGTTCCGATCGCCCTGCGGTGGACTGGGCCGTGGAATCGTGTCGCATCGTGCTTGACGGTAATCTGTATCCATCGGGCCATGTCGTGGACGATGCCTACCTCGATCGCCAGGCGCCGACGGTTGACCTGCGACTTCGCCAGGCTGGCAACCGCCTGGCGGACATGCTCAATTTCGCACTGGCGCGTTGATCAGGCGCCGGCTTCGAAACTCTTGTCGCCCATCAGCACGTGGCCGTGCGCGTCCTTCACCGTCACTTGCACGTCAATGCCCTGGCGAACGCTCTGGGTGACGATGCAGAAGTCCTCGAATTGCGCGAGCACACGGTCCAGATTCTGGTAGGTCTCGTTGCCCTCGGGCAGCAGCAGCTCGACCTGCGCCTGAGGAATCCGCAATCGCCCCTGGTCATTGCGCACCAGGTTGGCGCTGATGTGTACGCGCAGCTTGCCCGGCTGGTTGCGTTGCTTGCGCAGCGCAAACAACAGGCTGGCCACCATGCAGTTGGCGATGCTGGCCAACAGCAGGCGCGACGGGCCCGGACCTCGACCCTGCCCCAATGGCGCCGACTCGTCGGTCAGCAGCGTGTCGAGATCGGTCTCCTCGAAACTGACGCGGAAGGCGTAGTCGCTCTCCTGTTCGATGCTGATGCGGATCTGCGGGTCGTCACTCATGAGGGAGCTCCGTAAAAACTGTGGTCACGCTGCGGCCACGCGCGGCGCGCGGGCGGACAGCAATGCGTAATACAGCAATGGAATGACGACCAGCGTCAGCGCCGTTGATACCAGGATGCCGAATATCAGCGAGATCGCCAAGCCGTTGAAGATCGGATCATCCAGGATGAAGAATGCGCCCATCATCGCCGCCGCGCCGGTCAGCACGATCGGCTTGGCGCGAACCGCGCAGGCTTCGATCACTGCGTCTTGGGCGCTCCTTCCTTCGGCCATGGCCTGGTTGATGAAGTCCACCAGCAGGATCGAATTGCGCACGATGATGCCCGCCAACGCGATCATGCCGATCATCGAGGTTGCGGTGAACTGCGCGCCGAACAGGGCATGCCCGGGCATCACGCCGATCACCGTCAATGGAATGGGCGCCATGATGACCAGCGGCACCAGATAGCTGCGGAACTGCGCAACCACCAGCAGGTAAATCAGCACCATGCCCGCCGCATAGGCGATACCCATGTCGCGGAAGGTCTCATAGGTTATCTGCCACTCGCCATCCCACTTGACGGCGAAGCTGCTGGTATCGGCCGGCTGCGCTATGAAGGATTGTTCGATGGTGGTGCCATCCACCGGATCGTCGCGAAGGCTGGCCACCAACGAGAACATGCCATACAGCGGGCTGTCGAGCTCGCCGGCCTCGTCGCCGGTGACATACACCACCGGCAGCAGGTCCTTGTGCATGATCGCGCCGTCCCAGGGCGCCGCCTGCACCGTCACCAGTTCCGACAGCGCTACCAACTGGTCCTGCGAGCCGCGCACGCGAAGCGCCAACAGGCGGTCGGTCGTGGCTTGTTCGGAGGCCGCCAAGCGCAGGCGCACCGGCCTTGCGTATTTCGACGCGCCGTCATGCAGGTAGGTCGCGTCGAGGCCCGGCACGGCGGCGGCGAGCGCATCGCTGATCGCCGACTGCGGCACGCCCAGCCGCGCAGCGCGAACGCGATCG
>JBKJMY010000340.1:0-10818 GCA_046596115.1 Arenimonas sp. | reverse complement strand
TGCAGGTTCTCGAAGAACTGCGCCCACTTGGTGTGATGCGGCAGGATCGCCTGGTGCAGCATGTCGGGATTGCTCACCACGATGTCGCCGTGCAGGCGGATCGCCTGCCGCGCATCGCCGGGCGTGTCGCCATCGAAGGTAAAGGCGCGCAGGCCCAGGTTGCCGGCGCGGTTGAGCTCGAGCAACTCTGCGACCTGGTCCTGGGCCAGCGCCTTGGTCGGAAACAGGAACAGCGCCTTGGCCTGGTGTTGCATCGCGCCGGCAACCACGGGCAGCGTGTAGCACAGGCTCTTGCCCGAGGCCGTCGGGGTGACCACCACGACATGCTTGCCGTCATGGACGGCGTCCCATGCCTCTGCCTGGTGGCTGTACAGGCGATCGATACCGCGCGACTGCAAGGCCCTGGCCAGTGCCTCGGGCAGCGTTGCTGGCAGCGCGGAATAGCGGCCCTCGCGGCCGGGCAGGTGCAAGCTGCCGGTGATCCGGTCGCCGTATTTCTTCTGCAGGCGTTGCCCCAGTCCGGCGCTGTCGCCGCGCACGAGGCCATTGCCGAAGGGCGCGTCGAGGCGCGCGAGGGTAGTGGCGGGGCGGTTCATGCGGAGGCCTTCGGTGGTCGGAAGCCATGCTTATGGCCCGAGCCCGTCTCCGCAGGTGAGACTAGCGGCGGCGCGTCGCTCGCGTGGCGGCAACGGCCAGCGCCACTTTGTAGCGCTCGTACAACACGTCGACTTTGCTTACATAGGCCATGGTTTCCGCATAGGGCGGCACGCCGCCGTACTTGGTCACGGTACCGATGCCGGCGTTGTAGGCTGCCGTTGCCAGCTGGCGGTTGCCCTTGTAGCGGCGCAGCAGGTCGTGCAGCAAATGGGCGCCGCCGGGAATGGCTTGGCCGGGTGCGAAGGAATCCTTGACCCCGTATTCCGCGGCCGTCTTCGGCAGCAATTGCATGATGCCCTGCGCGCCCTTGCCCGACACCGCGTCGGATTGCAGGTCGCTCTCGGCATGGGCGATGGCACGCAGCCAGGCGTCGTCGATGCGATTGGCTTTTGCCGCAGCCCGGAACAGCTCGGCGTGCACCTTGGTGCGCGCGGCGCCAATGTGGCCCAGGCCGGGATGGGCGATGGCGCCCGGCGGTGGCGTCACGGTAAAGCGCATCAGCGGCGTCGAGCCGGGCAGCTTGCGCGTGCTGTAGACGGTCTTGCCGTCCTGCTCGCGTTCGTACAGCATGCCGCTCTGCGTGCCATTCACGCCCCACAGGTTCGGCAGTTTGGCGGCGTTGTCGTCGACCTCCTGCGCCTTGCATTTCGAGCCCGGCTCCGGGGCCGTCGCCAGGCTGACCGTGCCATCGCGCACGCAGCGATAGATCGTGCGCGCCTGTGCCGGCACGCTGGCCACAGCCAGCAGCACCGCGAGCAATACAAGGGCGAGCAGGGGCAGCGCCCGCGCTCGGGCGAGGGGCATCGGGATCGTCAGGGCGCGCACGGGGCGCCGGGGCGGATGGCGGTGCATGGTGCATTTATGGGGCCCGGGCGGGTCTGGGACAAGTGACGCAGGAAGGGGTGACCATCAGCCGGGTCGCTCCGGTTGCCGCCTCATTCATCGGATTGCCTGCCTGTATTCATCGGAAATCACGCGATTTGCTGTAGTCCAGGCCGCCCAGCATGTCGGTCCAGTCGCGCAGGTCGGAGGCGATCAGGTGCTGCACACCCTCGGCCGATTCGACCCGGCCCTGTACCGCGAGCAGGCGCGATTCCAGCAACACGCGGCGCTGCTTTTCCCCAAGGTCGCGCCAGACCACGACATTGACCAGGCCATCCTCGTCCTCAAGCGTGACGAAGGTGACGCCACTGGCGGTCTCCGGGCGCTGGCGCAAGGTCACCAGCCCGGCCAGTCGCACCGACGTGCCATGCGCCAGCGCGGCGAACTCGCCCGAGCGCCGGCAGCGGCGCGCGGCCAGTGCCTTGCGCAGCATCGACAGCGGGTGCCGACCGAGCGTGAGGCCAACGCTGGCGTAGTCGGCCTGCATGTCGTCGTACGCGCTGGGGACGGGTAGTTGCACCGCAGCCTCGCGCACTGCGCCGAACAGCGGCAGTTGCTTCTCCACGCCCTCGATCGCCCAGCGCGCGCGATGGCGATGCCCGGCCAGTGCCTTCAATGCACCCGCGTCGGCGAGAAGGGCCTGGTCGCGATCCTCGAGCAGGGTGCGTTCGCACAGGTCGGCGATGTCGGTGAACGCGGCCTGCGCACGGGCATCGCGCACGCGCATGGCTACGTCCTCGCGCAGGCCGCCGACCTGGCGCAGGCCGAGTCGGATCGCGCCGCCTTCCAGCGTGCAATCCCAATCGCTGAAGCGCACATCCACCGGCCGGACCTGGATGCCATGCCGCCTGGCGTCCTGCACCAGTTGGTCGGGCGAATAGAATCCCAGCGGCTGCGAGTTGAGCATTGCGCAGGTGAAGGCAGCCGGATGATGGCACTTGAGCCAACAGCTCACGTAGACGATCAGCGCGAAGCTGGCCGCATGTGATTCCGGAAAGCCATAACTGCCGAAGCCCTTGATCTGCTCGAATACCTGTTCGGCGAATTCGGTGGTGTAGCCGCGCTCGGCCATGCCGGTCAGCACGCGTTCGCGGAAATACTCCAGCCCACCGCGGCGCTTCCATGCCGCCATCGAGCGGCGCAATTGATCCGCTTCGCCGGGCGAGAAGCCGGCCGCGACGATCGCCAACTGCATGACCTGTTCCTGGAACAAAGGCACGCCCAAGGTGCGCTCGAACACCGCGCGCAACGCCTCGGACGGATACACCACGGGTTCGAGTTGCTGCCGGCGGCGCAGGAAGGGATGCACCATCTTTCCCTGGATCGGCCCCGGCCGGACCAGGGCGACCTCGATCACCAGGTCGTAGTAGTTGGCCGGCTTCATCCGCGGCAGCATGGACATCTGTGCGCGCGATTCGATCTGGAACACGCCCACGGTGTCGGCGCGCTGGATCATCGCGTAGGTGGGCGCGTCGTCGGGCGGGATGCTGGCGGGCGTGAGTTCCAGGCCCGCGTGCGCCTGCAGCAGCGCCAGGCATTTGCTGATGCAGGTGAGCATGCCCAGCGCTAGGCAATCGACCTTGAGCAAGCCGAGGGTTTCCAGATCGTCCTTGTCCCACTGGATGATGGTGCGCTCGGGCATCGCTGCGTTCTCGACCGGCACCAGGTGGTGCAGTGGTTTTTCTGAAATGACGAAGCCGCCGGTGTGCTGGGAGAGATGCCGTGGTGCATCGAGCAACTCGCGCGTGACCGCCAGCACGCGGCGCAGCACCGGGCTATCCGGGTCAAAGCCACGTTCGCGCAGGCGTTCGTCCAGTGGTTCGGCGCCGTCCCACCAGGAAAACACGCGGGCCAGCTGGTCGACCTGGTCCAGCGGCAGGCCAAGCGCGCGGGCCACGTCGCGCACCGCGCTCTTGGCGCGATAGCAGATGACCGTTGCGGCCAGTGCGGTGCGCTCGCGACCGTACTTGCGATACAGGTACTGGATGACCTCCTCGCGTCGCTCGTGCTCGAAGTCCACGTCGATGTCGGGCGGTTCGTTGCGCTCCTTCGAGATGAATCGCTCGAACAGCATGTTCATCCGCGCCGGGTCCACCTCGGTGATGCCAAGCGCGAAGCACACCGCCGAATTTGCCGCCGAGCCGCGGCCCTGGCACAGGATCCCCTGCGAGCGGGCGAACTGGACGATGTCCTGCACGGTCAGGAAGAAGGCTTCGTACTGGAGTTCCGCGACCAGTTTCAACTCGTGCTCGATCTGCTGCGCGACTTTCGGCGCCACGCCATCGGGCCAGCGCCAGCGCATGCCGCGTTCGGTGAGCTCGCGCAGCCAGGTGGTGGGCGTGTGGCCCTCGGGCACCAGTTCGCGCGGGTATTCGTACTTCAAGTCATCGAGGCGAAACCGGCAGCGTTCGGCGATGCGCAGGCTTTGTTCGAGCAGGTGCGGTGGATGGATGGCGGCCAGCGCGGCGCGGCTGCGCAGGTGCCGCTCGCCATTCGGGAACAGATGGGCGCCGGCCTCGCGCACAGTGCAGTGGTGGCGGATCGCGGTGAGCGTGTCCTGGACCACGCGACGCTGGCGCGCATGCATGTGCACGTCGCCACTGGCCACCGCCGGGATGCCGGTGGCATCGGCCAAGGCGAGCAGTTCGGCCAGGCGCGCGTCGTCGTCGGGGCCGCGGTGCAGTTCGACCGCCAGCCACAGGCGGCCATCGAAGCGCGCACGCAACCAGTCGCCTTGCTCGCGTACTGGCTGCGCGTCCGGCAGCCACAGCGCCAGCGTACCCGGCAGGCCATCATCGAGGTCGGCGCGCGACAGGCTGTACTCGCCCTTGGCGGCGCGGCGGCGGCCTTGCGTGATCAGCTTGCAGATGGCGGTGTAGCCGGTTTGATCCTCGGCCAGCAACACCAGCCGCAGCCCGTCGTCGAGGGTGAGTTCGGTGCCGACGATCAGCGCCAGCCCGGTTTCGCGCGACGCCTCGAGCGCGCGCACGATGCCGGCCAGGGTGCATTCGTCGGTGATCGCCAGCGCTGTGTAGCCATTGCGGCGCGCGCGCTCGAACAACTCGCGTGCCGACGACGCACCGCGACCGAAACTGAAATGGCTCAGGCAATGCAGCTCGGCATATGCGGCGGCGCTCATGCAAACCAGCCGTGCAGCATCCAGGCGCCATCGCGTACGCCGGCGGGCTGGAAGGCCCAGGCGCGCTGGCCCTGCGAGGTTTCCACCACGTAGTAGTCGCGGCGCACATCGCCGCCATCCCACCAGCCTGATTCGATCCGCTCGGGGCCCGATAGCACGCGCAGGGAGTGATCGCGCAATGGCATGGGTCGCGGCAGCAGCCAGGTCGGGCGCGGTGGCAGTTGCAATGCCGCCGGCTCACGCACCATGTCGATGTCGCGCCGCAATGCCTGCTCGGGGCGCGGATCGGGATGGCCGGCGAGTTGATACAGCGCGTCAGCACCGAGCCGTGCGCGCAGGCGTTCGCGCAAGGCTTCCCATGGCAGTGCCTGTGCAGGCCGGGCTTCGAACAGATCGCGTCCGGCCGGTACGAATGGCGGCAGTTCGTGCGCTTCCAGCCGCAGCGCGCGCACTGGCGCCGGGATGCTGCTGCGCTCGAGCCGCGCGCGCGCCAGCTCGAATAGGCGTACGGGATCGCGTTCGGCGGCAAGCAATCCCACCGTCACCACGGTATCGGGCGGCTTGCGCTGTTCGCGCGCGGCATGGCCCTGGATGATCGCCATGTCTTCGTGCTCAAGCACGAGGTCGAAGCGCTGCACGCCACCGTCGCGGCCCGAAAGATACGCGGACAGGTCGTTGACCAGGCGGCGCAGCGGGAACAGTAGGGCCGGGTGATAGGAGATTTCGTAGCCGAACTCGATGCGTTGCCCGAACCTGTCCGGCGGGCGATACAGTTCGCGCGGATCCGGCGCATCGCCCCGCATCCGGTCGAGGTGGTCGAGCAGGCCAGTGCCGAAGCGCCGCGCCAGGCCGGCGCGCGGCAGCGCGAATAACTGGCGCAACTGGCGCAGGCCCATCGCCGCCATCGCCTGCACCTGGGCATCGGCCATGCGCGCGTTGGCCAATGGCGCGCGGCCGAGCATGCGCTGCAACTGGATCGTGTCTGTCAGCGCCATGCCGTCTTCGCAGGCAGCCAGCACGCAGGCGCCAAGCGGCGTCGGCGCCATGGCGATGCGATGGCGGAAGCCGAGCGCCTGCAGGTCGTCGCGCAGCATCCGCTCCAGCCGTGGCCACGGGCCGAACAGGCCGAGGCTGCCTTCGACCTCGAGCAGGATCGCGTCCTCGTCCTGCAGGCAGACCATCGAGCTGTAGCGATACGCCCAGCCCGCGAGCAACTGGCGCAGCGCGGCGTCTTCGCGTGGATCGTGTTCGAGCACGGCGACATTGGGCAGCAGCGCCTGCGCGGCGAGCAATGGTTGTCCGGGATACAGTCCGGCGGCGCTGGCGGCCTGGTTGGCATCGAGCAGCACGCGGCGCTGCACGGGGCCGCTGATCAGCGCGAATGGCGCCTCGGCCGACGCGCTGTCGGGGCGTTGGCGCTGGACGGCATCCAGCGCCAGGCGTGGCAGCAGCAGGCAGGCCCAGAGCATGGCTGCGCCATCAGTGCCGGAGCGACGTGCAGGGACGCACGACTGCCGCGGGCGCAGGATGCGCAAGCGCGGCCGGGTGGAAGGGCAGCGCGCCAGCCGGGGGCAGGGCGCCGCGGCACTTGATCAGGCGCAGCTCCGCTCGCCCACCATGGCCGCCGGCATCACCGCGCAGGCTCAACCGGAAGGGTGCGGGCGAGGGGTTGTCGCGTGCGCGCAAGGTGCGGAATGCGATGCCGAGCGTCTGGCCCGCTTCGGCGGCAACCTGCAGCCGACGCAGCGCGTGGTCATCAGCCTGCAGCGGCCAGCCGAGCACCGCGCCGCAGCAACCCGCGCGCAGCGCCTGCTCCATCGCCCACAGCGCATCCTTCGGCGCGGCCTCGACCAGGTGCAGGCGCGACAGGCGCAGGCCCGCAGCCTGCCAGGCCGGCGCATACACGCGATACGGCGGCGCGACCACCAGCACCGGGCGATCGGCGCGCGACAACGCGGCCAGCGTCGGCAGCAGCAACGCAAGTTCGCCCAGGCCATCGGCGGCGATCATCACTTCGACCAACGCGGCATCGGGCCAACCACCACCGGGCAGCGCGGCATCCAGCGCGGCGCAGCCGGTCGGGTGCGTGGAACGTCGCGCCTGCGGCGCATCCTGGCCGCGCCAGAGGCGACGGTCCTGCAGCAGCGGCTCCAGGGAGGGCGCTGTGTTGGCGATGGCATGCATGCTCAGGCGCCCCGCACGAGGCCGCAGTACAGGCCCTCGATCGCGAAGTCGGCATCGGCCGCGACGATGATCGGTGCGTAGTCGGGATTGCGCGGCAGCAGGGTGATGCGCCGGCTGTCGCGCTGGAAGCGCTTGACCGTGAGTTCGCCATCGATGCGCGCAACCACGATCTGCCCGTTTTCGGCGACCGGTGTGCGATGCACGGCGATCAGGTCGCCGTCGAAGATCCCGTCATCCACCATCGAATCGCCCTGCACCTTGAGCAGATAGTCAGGCGTGGGGAAGAACATGGCGCGATCGAGCAGCAGGTGGCGCTCGACATCACCGGCGGCAAGCGCGCCATCGGCGCCGATCGGCGTGCCCGCGGCGACCCGGCCAAGCACCGGCAACTCCAGCGCACCCTCGCGCCGGCGAGAGAATGATGCCGACGAAGAAGATGACGGCAGGCTGCGCAAGCGGATGCCGCGCGCCTTGCCCGGCAGCAACTGCAGCCGGCCCTTGGCCTCCAGCGCCAGCAGGTGCTTGTGCGCGCCGCGGGTCTGGTTGAAGCCGAAGGCGGCGGCGATCTCGGCCAGGGTGGGTGGCAGGCCCTCGTCGCGCACCTTGGCGGCGATGAAGTCCAGGACGGCTTGCTGGCGGTGGGTGAGCTCGGACATGGTCACAATATAGGTACCTCTGGAGGCAAACGGCAAGCGGGAAATTCGTCGGCAATGGATTCAACGACTTGCCTGTCTCAGTACATGCAACACCCAAAGGATGTTCAGGGAACGTCACCCCGATCCAGGTTTCCCCGGGTGGTTTCCCCGGGGTTCACCCTGTGCCGGCATTGCGCACTTACCATCCGGGCATGCACCAGACGCGCACCGCCCTGGTTCGTCGCCTGCAGGCGCTGGAAGACGGCCTGGACCGGCGGATCGAACAGAACCCGGACACGGCCGATCCCTGGCCGGAGTTCGAGGACAAGGCTGCGGCCATCCACCAGGCGGCGGCCGCGAAGGATCGCGAGTACGTGGGATTGCGCATCCACGGGATCCTGGCCCGGCATGGGCTGGCCCCCGTCATCGAGGCCCACCACCACGCGCCGCCCCTGCCGGGCAACGCATCGCACACCAGAATCGGAGCAAGACCGTGAGCCAGAAAATCGTCGGCAATTTCGTCGTTGGTACCGTGTATTCGAGCAATGAAATCGGGCAATGGACCGGCACCTGGCTGGTCCGCCACTATGGCGTCAACAACGGGCGGATCATCGCGCTCAAGTCGGTCCCCGACCTGTATCCGACCTGCCAGCAGGCCGCGGAGCGGGCGATGGAACTGGGCGAGGATTACGCCAGGTCGCTCGACCAGGCGATGGGCGAGATGCCGGTGCCGGGCTCCGGCGATGAGTTGTTCATCCCGCCCTCGGCCAGTGCACAACGCTCCGAGGCCTTGTCCGGCGCTGCCTGACACGTCATCGCGGCGCGGGGCGCGCCAGTTGCGCCGCGCCCGTGCGCTGCGCCGTGCCCGTGCGCTGCGCCGGCGCGCACCGGTTCCGGCTTGGGGCACAATGCCCGGGCACCGACGCTTGGGGAGCGCATGGACGAGATCGTGATTCGCCCGATCAGCACCAATGCGGAACTTGTCGCGATCGGCCGGTTGCGCTACGACACCTACGTGCGCGAACTCGGGCGCCGTCCTGCCGGTAGCGACGATGCGCTGGGGGTGCAGATCGAGCAGGAAGACGCGCTGTCGACCATCTATGCCGCGTTCGACGGCGACGCGCCGGTCGCCTGCCTGCGCCTGACCACGATGGACCGCTTGCCACCGGACAGCCGGTGGAACAATTTCTACGACTCCGATGTCTTCCCGGTGCCCGGTTCGCAACAGGCGATGCTGTCGCGCCTGGTGGTCCGCGCCGATCATCGCGCCAGCCTGGTGGCGCCACGCCTGCTTGCCGCAGCCTACGAGGCATTCCGTGGCGATGGCGGCGAGATCCTGTTCCTGCGCTGCACCGCCAACATGGTTCCGCTCTACGAAGTCATGGGTTGTCGCCGCTACAAGGCGGGCAGCGCCGACACCGATGCCGGCTTCCGCATCCCGATGGTGATGGTGGCCGGGGACTGGACCTACTTCGAGGCGGTGAAATCCCCCCTGCTCGAGAACGTGCAGCATTTTGCGCCGAACGTCACCCTGGGCGACTGGTTCGAAACCCGTTATCTGGAACACTCCCGCCCAGCCAGCGTGCGTGTACTTGGCAAGGACGAATTCCTGCGCAGCTTCGCCGCGCGGCTCAACAGCGCCGGCATCCCGCTGCTCGATGACATGGACGGCGAAGCCAAGGAGTTCCTGTTCCTCGCCGCGCGGCACATGGACGCGGCGCCCGGTGAAGCCATCCTGCGCAAGGGCGATGTCGGCGACGAATTGTTCCTGATCCTGGACGGCGCGGTGGAAGTCACCGAGTCGCCGCGCGGGCAGCGCAGGGTGCTCACGACGCTGGGCGCGGGCCAGCTGTTCGGCGAGGCGGGATTCCTGATGCAGTCCCCTCGCACCGCCGACGTCACCGCGATCACCGATACCCAACTGGTGGCACTGGGCGTGGAAGGCTTCGCCCAGTTGGGCGAGTCCCATCCCGAAGTCGCGCTGAAGGTCATGCGCAACCTCAGTCGTGCGCTGTGCCTGCGCCTGTACGCGCACAACGCGGACTGACACCCGCGCGGCGCGATGGCGGCGATGCGGGTGGGATTCATCGTGTCCTCGGGATCGAAGGCGTGGCGCGTCCCGCGCCGGATGCAGCACTTTATCGTGGAGGGAGCCAGACGAAAACTGGCGCGGATCCAGCGTATTGCCAAGGTAAAGTCAGCAGCCGTTGGAGCCGCACATACAAAAGGCCGCAACTTGCGTTGCGGCCCCGGGTTGCTCAATCAAAAGGTGGCGCTTTCACGCCCCTGGAGTTGCTGGCTCAGCGGCCGTCGCCGTCCGCATCACCTGGCAGGGCACGCTCGACATAGTGCCAGCCGTCGCGCACCGCACCCTTGGCTTCGCTCCACGCCAGGCGCGAGTCGCCCTTGGTTGTTTCCCAGTTGCGCTGCAGGTCGGGCTCGATCTCCTCGAAACGACGGCCGCGGTTACTGCCGTAGCCGTCATATCCGAGCTTGTACGCCGGCTCATAGTCGTTCCACTCTCGTCCCGACGCATAGTAAGGCGTGGACTGGTAGTTGTTCTTCCAGTGCGTGCTGTACTCGGTGGGGTTGACCGCTTCGGCAATGCTATCGCCGGCAGCCGCACCGACGATGCCACCAATGACCGCGCCGGCGGCCATGCCGATCGGGCCGCCAACCGCACCAACGGTGGCACCCGTGACGGCGCCTGCGGCGGCACCCGTGCCGGCGCCAATGGAATGATCCTTGCGAATATCGGACATATCTCTCTCCTTAAGATTGTCGCCGCGGTCGTCGCGGCGATCCCGTTCCGGGAGCCTGCATCCTGTCTGATTGAAAATTAACAAAGATGGAATCGGAGCTGCGATTTTCGACTTCGTCAGGGCAGCCGAGCGGCCATATTCAGCGCAGCGCAAGCTCGCTGGAATCCAGTTCCTGAAGCAGTTCATAGTCCACGTTGAGCACGACGCCGCTGAACTTGTCGATGCTCGCGCTGAAACGGGTAAATGCGGCGCCTTCCCCGGCAAATCGGGTGATGCCACTGCCGGTGACCACCATACGATTGCGACCAGTGGCGATATTGTCCACTCCAACCAGAGTGAACGCGGCGGGCTGCGATGCAAACTCGGCATGGATGCCGGCGCCGACCTTCTTTTCGATTGCGGCGCGCATGGCGTCGCCCAGGCCAGGCGAGGGCGTGAGCCGGCGGGCCGTCGGTACGCCGGCTTGCGCGGCACCGCTGACCTTGTAATCAACCCGCTCGACCGACTGCGTGGAAGGATTCCAGTCGGCTTCCACATGGACCGGGAGAATCCCGCCCGC
>JBKJMY010000135.1:0-4608 GCA_046596115.1 Arenimonas sp. | reverse complement strand
CGACTTGCAGAAAGTTAGCGTATTTGCTAACCTGCCTGCATGTCGTTCCGGATCGAGTACTTCCACCAGCGAGTCCTCGATCAGATCGAGTCGTGGCCTGTGGATGTCCTCGCGGACCATGCTCGCCTTGTCGAACAAAATGGCTGACATCAAATTTACCCCTGTCGCCCACAACCACGCGGCATTCATGGCCAAGGCGCGCAAGCGCAAGGGATTCACTACTGCGTACGAATCCATTGAACTTGAATACCAGTTGGCAACTCAACTACTCAAGGCGCGGTCGCGCGCGGGTATGACCCAGGATGCGGTGGCCGAGCGGATGGGTACGACCAAGAGCGCGATTTCGCGCCTGGAATCCGCGGGTAGGCACGCTGCCTCGCTGGCAACTCTTCAGCGTTATGCCAGCGCTGTAGGCTGCGACCTGCAGGTCAAGCTGGTCCCGCACAAGGCGTAGACGCCCGACCGCTGCCGGGTCCACGTCGGGCTCGCGCGCTTGCCCGATCTGCGCGGGCGGCTTATGGTCAAGGCCATGCAACACGATCCGAACAAGCCGTGGTACCGCAAGCTGCATTGGCAGGTGCTCATCGCAATGCTCATCGGCGCCGCCACCGGCGCCGTGGTCGGGACGCCCGCCGCCGATGCCCTGGGCTGGCTCGGCGACCTGTTCATGAAATTGCTGCGCATGATCATCGTGCCGCTGGTGATCACGTCGATCATTTCCGGCGTTGCATCGGTTGGGCGCGGCCGCGCGCTGGGCCGCCTGTTCAGCAAGACAATGGGCTACTACCTCCTGTCGAGCCTGCTGGCAGTGCTGACGGGCCTTGCCATGGTCAACCTGATCCGGCCGGGCGTGGGCGCGAACATGCTGGCGATCTCGAGCGGCCAGCCGTTGCCCGAGTTGCAGACGGCCACCTCACCGGTGCAGTTGCTGCTCGACATCGTGCCGCAAAACGTCGTGCAGGCCGCCAGCACCACCGACATGCTGGCGCTGATCTTCTTCTGCATCGTGTTCGGTGCGGCGATCGCGACCATGCCGGACAAGCCGCAAAAAGTGCTGACGGACCTGTTCGATGCGCTGTTCGACGCGATGATGCGCCTGACCTCCGGCATCATCGTGTTCCTGCCACTGGGCGTATTCGCACTGATCACGCGCATGGTCGCCACCACCGGCTTCGAATCGTTCCGGCCGCTGGCGCTGTACGCCATTACCATCGGCTCGGGGCTGGCCATCCACCTGTTCGTGACCTTGCCGCTGCTGTTGATCCTTTTGGGCAAGATCAAGCCACGGATTCATTTTGCCAACATGCGCGAGCCACTGCTGGTGGCGTTCTCGACCAGTTCGTCGGGCGCCACGCTGCCGGTGACAATGCATGCGGTGGAAACGCATGTTGGCGTGTCGAACAAGGTGTCCTCGTTCGTGCTGCCGATGGGCGCGACAGTCAACATGGATGGCACCGCCATCTTCGAATGCGTCGGTGCGTTGTTCATTGCCCAGGTGCTGGGCTTCGAGTTGTCGCTGATGCAGCAGGGCGTGGTCGTGGTCACCGCCTTGCTCGCCTCGATCGGCGCGGCCGCGGTGCCGTCGGCGGGCCTGGTGGTGATCTTCATCGTGCTCGAGGCGATTGGCCTGAGCGGGCCCAACGTCAACGTGATCGTGGCCTCGATGCTGGCCATTGACCGGCCGCTGGACATGGCGCGCACGGCGGTGAATGTGTTCAGTGATTCCTGCGGCGCGGCGATCATTGCCCGCTCCGAGGGTGAAACCAACGTGGACACCGCGATCAACTAGGCGCGAGCAACCTGGCGCGATCAAGAAAAAACGCCCGACCGCTGCGTGTGCAGTGGCCGGGCGTTCGGGTCAACTGGCGGGCTGGTTGGCGCGCCGCCTGATCAACGCAAAGGCTGATCAACGCAAAGGCTGATCAGCTCTTGGACTTGTCAGCATCGGTGGCGTCAGCGGCTTTCTCGAAATCACTGCCCTTGCCATACCGGCCACCAGCACCGCCGGAGGTGTCATCAGCGGCGCGATCGGGCGCGGTGCGGCTGCGATCCTGCACGCGGGCAGCATTGCTGGCGGGGAAGCTGTTGTTGCCGCGCAGCGGGCCGGCGTTGACAGCTTTCGGGGCGGCGGGGGTACGGGGATTCTTCGACATGGGGTGCTCCTGGTCGCGACACATAGGCGACCAAGCAAGCGGCCGACGGGAGATTTCCCGCGCGCCAGCATACACCTCCGGTCAAGCCGCAGTTCCCAATCGGCGCGCGTTTATACTGGGCAGGTTCACGCGACGGTGAGGGTTTGAAGATGCTCAAACGCAGCAGCCGCGCGCTTGTCGCGGGCATTCTCATCGCCTCAGCGACGCTTGGCGGCGCACTTGCCAGCGCCGCCGCCAGCGCCGCAAGCAAGGACATTGCCCAAGTCGATTCGCCCGGAAAGGTCCTGCAGGTCACCCTGAGCAGCGACAACGACGGCCGCCTGTCCTATACGGTCGGCCGCAACGGCAAGCCGGTGATCGCAACGTCCGGGCTGGGTTTCGTGCTGGCCAACGCGCCGCAGCTGCTGCGCAACTTCGTCGAGGACAAACCCGCCGAAGCCAGCACACACGACGATACCTGGGAACAACCCTGGGGCGAGTGGCGCACGATCCGCAACCACTACAACCAGCTGCGCGTGCACCTGCGCGAAAGCAAGAACGACAAGCGCGCGCTGGACATCGTGTTCCGCGTGTATGACGACGGGCTCGGATTCCGTTACGAATTCCCGCTGCAGGATCAACTCAAGACCGTCGGCATCGTCGAAGAGCTGACCGAGTTCAACGTGGCCGAGCCCGGCGCCACCGCCTGGTGGGTGCCGGCCGGCGAGTGGAACCGCTACGAATACCTCACCAACAAGACACCGCTGAGCGAAGTCGGCCAGGCGCATACACCGCTGACGGTGCGCACGCCCAGTGGCCTGCACATTGCCTTCCACGAAGCTGCGCTGGTGGATTACTCGAGCATGTGGCTGCGCCATCTCGACGGGCAACGGTTGCGCGCCAACCTGGCGCCGTCGGCGACGGGGCCGAAGGTTGTACGCAGCGTGCCGTTCACCACGCCGTGGCGCACGATGATCATCGCCGACGATGCGCCCGGGCTGTACATGAGCCACCTCGAGCTCAACCTCAACGAGCCGAACAAACTCCCCGACATCGGCCGCTGGTTCAAGCCATTCAAGTACGTCGGCATCTGGTGGGCGCTGCACCTGGATACGTGGACCTGGAAGACCGGCCCCAAGCACGGCGCGACCACCGAGCATGCCAGGCAGTACATTGATTTTGCGGCGGCCAACGGCTTTCGCGGCGTGCTGATCGAAGGCTGGAACACCGGCTGGGATGGCGACTGGTTCGCCAATGGCAACGCGTTCAACTTTGCACAGCCCACGCCCGACTTTGATTTGCCAGCGGTGGCGGCGTATGCAAAGTCCAAGGGCGTGCATCTGGTTGGCCACCACGAAACCTCCGGCAATATCGCGGTATACGAGTCGCAACTGGGCGCCGCGCTGGACATGGATGCTCGCTACGGCATCGATGCAGTAAAGACCGGCTACGTCGCCGACGCCGGCGGCATCCAGGCGCGCGGCGCCGACGGCCAGATCCACTACGAGTGGCACGACGGCCAGGTGATGTCGCGGCATCACCTGCTGGTGGTGACCGAGGCGGCCAAGCGGCACATCGGCATCAATCCGCACGAGCCAATCAAGGACACCGGCCTGCGCCGCACCTATCCCAACTGGGTGTCGCGCGAAGGCGCGCGCGGCATGGAATACAACGCCTGGGGCAATCCGCCCAATCCGCCCGAGCACGAGATCAACCTGGTGTTCACGCGGATGCTGGCCGGGCCGATGGATTACACGCCGGGCGTGCTCAGCCTGGTCGGCAAGAAGGGCCAGGCGATCCAGTCCACGCTGGCGCGGCAACTCGCGCTGTATGTGCTGCTGTACAGCCCGGTGCAGATGGCCGCCGACCTGCCGGAAAATTACGCCGCCAATCCGGGGCCGTTCCAGTTCATCAAGGACGTGCCGGCAGACTGGAGCGACACGCGGGTGCTGTCGGGCGCGATCGGTGAGTACGTGAGCATTGCCCGCAAAGACCGCAACAGCCAGGACTGGTACCTCGGCACCGCCACCGACAGCACGGCGCGCACGCTGGATGTTGCGCTGGATTTCCTGACGCCGGGCCTGCGCTATACCGCGCAGGTGTATCGGGATGGGCCGGGGGCGGATTGGAAGACGCTGCCGCGGGCGATTGTGATTGAGCAGAAGCAGGTGACCGCGAAGGATCACCTGCCGCTGTGGATGGGGTCGGGTGGCGGCGCTGCGGTGCGGTTTGTGCCGCGGCGGTAAGGCCGCAACACTCGTCCCATAACAGTAGTTTTTGAGACCTTACAGCCAGAGCCCAGTTCTCCGGGCAAGCGCGTTTGCAAATCCCCGCACAAAGCTAGGAAGAATTCCTAGCCTGCTTTGCATCTTGAGTTGACAGAGATGCGCGGTACTTGACCATCGCAATGAAGATTTCCGTCGATACCATACGACTCGAGCGACGCAATGGTAAGGAAGGCTAAAGTGGATTTTCG
>JBKJMY010000092.1:0-3389 GCA_046596115.1 Arenimonas sp. | reverse complement strand
ATCATCAGGCCGAGCGCGAGGGAGATTTCGCCGCCCAGCGAGAACGCGCCATTGGCGACCGCCCACATCAGCCCGGCAACCGGAATCAGGGCGGAAGCGCCGAGCGCGTAGATCTTGTATTCCGAGGCGCGCGCCAGCGGTGCGGGTGGCTCGGCGTGGCCATGCAGGTATTTCTGCCCCCACAGGAACTGCGCCAGGCCCAGCACCATGCCGACGCCCGCGGCGCCAAAGCCGTAGCGCCAGCCATAAGTCTGGCCGAGGTAGCCGCAGACGATCGAGGCGAACAGCGCGCCCAGGTTGATGCCGGCGTAGAACAGCGAGAAGCCCGAATCGCGGCGCGGATCGTTCTGCGCATAGAGCTTGCCGACGATGGTGGAAATGTTCGGCTTCAGGAAGCCGACGCCGACGATGATCAGCGCCAGCGAGAGATAGAAGATGCGCAGGGCACCTTCATCACGTTGCACCACACCGGCAACCGTCTGCGCGGTGTCGCCTTCGAAGGCCATCCCGAAGTGCCCCAGGCACAGCAGGATCCCGCCGAATACCACCGCCTTGCGCATGCCCAGCCAACGATCCGCAAGCATGCCGCCGAACACCGGCAGGCTGTACACCAGGCCACCGTAGGCGCCGAGCACGTCCAGGCCGACCCGATCGCCGAACTTGTGATGCTGGATCAGGTACAGCAACAGCAGCGCCTTCATGCCGTAAAAGCTGAAGCGCTCCCACATCTCGGTGAAGAAGCATACGTACACACCCTTTGGGTGTCCCAGGAACTCCTCACTGCGCGGAAGTGGGGATGCGTTCAGTCCGGTGGCGTCATTTGCGATCGGGTTCACAGCAATGGCTCCTGCATGTCCTGTGGAGTATAGCCGCGGGCTTTGCCCTCGCGCCGCGCACTGCATACCATGGGGGTCTACCTTGAACCGGCTTTGACATGACCCTTCGATTCCGCGCCCTGAGTCTTTGCCTCGCTGTTTCCCTTTCAACCATCGCCTCGGCAGCTCCGGATGCCGAGGCCGCCAAGCGCCCGTTCGACGTGCGTATCCTGGCCAACCTCGAGCGCGTCTCGAGCCCGGCATTGTCAGCCGATGGTCGCCGCGTTGTGTTCGCCGTGCGCCAGACCGACTATGCCGCCAACAAGGGCAGCACCAGCCTGTGGATCGAGGATCTTTTCGCCCGCGACAGCGCACCACCGGTGCGGCTGACGCCGGAGGGCTTCAACGTGAATTCGCCGGCGTTCTCACCGGACGGAAAAACCGTCTATTTCCTGAGTGCAAAATCCGGATCGATGCAGTTGTGGTCACAAGCCGCCGCAGGCGGTGCGCCCTCGCAGCTGTCGGACTATCCAACCGATGTCGGCAGCTACGCGTTGTCGCCCGATGGCAAGTCAGTCGCCTTCTCGCTTGACGTGTTCACCGATTGCGCGGACCTGGCCTGCACCAAACAACGGCTCGACGCCACGGCTGCCAACAAGGCGTCGGGCGTGGTGTTCGACAAGTTGTTCATCCGCCACTGGGATACCTGGGCCGATGGCCGCCGCAGCCAGTTGTTCGCTGCTTCGTTCGGCACCGACGGCAAGCTCACCGGCAAGCCGGTGCTGGTGAGTCGTGGCATCGACGGGGACGTTCCATCCAAGCCCTTTGGCGACGCCTCCGAGTACGCGTGGGCGCCCGACGGAAAGTCGCTGGCGTTCAACGCGCGCATCGCCGGCCGCACCGAACCATGGTCCACCAACTTCGACATCTTCCGCGCGCAGGTCGATGGCCAAGCCGCGCCACGCAACCTGACTGCAGCAAACAAGGCCTGGGACGCCGGCCCGGTGTTTTCCGCCGATGGCCGGACGCTCTATTACCGGGCGATGAAACGCCCCGGCTTCGAGGCCGATCGCTTTGCGCTGATGGCCATGGACCTGGGTTCCGGCGCCACCCGCGAACTGGATCCCGGCTGGGATGCCTCGGCAGACACGATCCGCCTGTCCGCCGACGGCAAGAAGATCTACACGCAGGCGATGGAACTGGGCCAGCATCCGCTGTTCTCCGTGGATATCGCCAGCGGCAAGGCGAGTCGCATCGCCGGCGACGGATCCATCAGCGGATTCGACCTGCAGGCGGAGTCAATCGTATTTACCCGCAACACCATGGCATCGCCGGACGTGCTTTTCGCCGCGCATGCCGATGGCAGCGCGGTGCGCAAGGTCAGCGTCAACAACGACACGGTGCTGGGTGATGTTGCGTTCGGCCAATTCGAGCAATTCCAGTTTCCGGGCTGGAACGGACAGACCGTGCACGGCTACGTCGTCAAGCCGGCCAACTACGTCGAGGGAAAGAAATATCCGGTCGCCTTCCTGATCCACGGCGGCCCGCAGGGAAGCTTCGGCAACGGTTGGAGCTATCGCTGGAACCCGCAAACCTACGCCGGCCAGGGCTTCGCGGTCGTGATGGTCGATTTCCATGGCTCGGTCGGTTACGGGCAGGCCTTCACCGATTCAATCTCGCAGCATTGGGGCGATCGCCCGCTCGAGGACCTCAAGAAGGGCTGGGCCGCGGCGCAGTCGAAGTACGCCTTCCTCGACGGCAAGCGGGCCTGCGCGCTGGGTGCGAGTTACGGTGGCTACATGGTCAACTGGATCGCGGGCAACTGGCCCGAGCCCTGGAAGTGCCTGGTCACCCACGACGGAGTGTTCGACGCCCGCATGATGGCCTACTCGACCGAGGAGCAGTGGTTCAGTGACTGGGAGAACGGTGGCACGCCGTTCGACGCACCGGCAGCCGTGGAGAAGTTCAATCCGGCGCTGCATGTGGCGAACTGGAAGGTGCCGATGCTGGTGGTACATGGCCAGCGCGATTACCGCATCCCGGTGGAGCAGGGCATCGGGGCATTCACCGCGCTGCAACGTCGCGGCATCGAAAGCAAGCTGCTGTATTTCCCCGACGAGAACCACTGGGTGCTCAAGCCGCAGAACAGCGTGCTCTGGCACGACACGGTCAACGCGTGGATCAAGCGCTGGACCGCCGAATAAGCCTGGATTGGCGCGGAGGATCGGAGGGAAGCTTCGCGCGCAGGATGGGCGCGCAAGATGGGCGCGGAAGATGCGCGCGCAGGATGGGAGCGGAAGACGGGCGCAAGCACTGGCCGGTAGCGGTTGAAAGGAGTGCACCGGAGCCTCGATGGCCCCGGTGCGTCTCGACTCCGTGGTGTTCCCTTCGACCCTCGCCCCCCAGCGAATTACGGGTCAACCGTTGCGCACCACTTCCCTCCCACGCTAAAAACTGTCGGCAAAGCCGTCGCTGATCTCGATGCGGAACGGCGTGGGCTTGGCCCGGCCGGCCTCGAGCCTGGATTCAAGGATCCGTGCCGCGACCCCAATCCGCGAGCCCAGCCGCTCGACC
>JBKJMY010000010.1:0-11772 GCA_046596115.1 Arenimonas sp. | reverse complement strand
CCGACGGCTACGCAAGCCCGAAGGCGCGGCAGAGCGCAAGCGCGCTGCTGACGCTGTGGCGCGTTCGCGCGAGGCGATGGAGCGCGGCGAATTCCTGTTACCGCCCGGCGCGAGCGCCTGGGACCAGTTGCGCGTGGCCATGTCCATCGCACCGGCGAATCCGGCGGTACGTGCGGCGCAGCGTGAGTTGGCCACGCGCAGCGCAAGTTGTTTTGAGCAGGCACTTGCGGAGAACCGGCTACGTCGTGCGCAGGAGTGCCTGGAAACACAACTCGCGGTCACCCCCGGAGGCGCGCACGCCGACCGGCGGCGTCTGGCCGAACGCTGGGTGGCGCGTGCGGAAGAACGCCTGGGCGCCAGCGACTGGCCCGCTGCGGACGCCGCAGTGGAGTCTGCGAGACACTGGATGCCTGGCGACAAGTCGATCGACGCGTTGGCGGCGCGATTGCACAGGGCGCGCGCTGCAACACCCTGAGCTTGGCACGCCGTCTCGCGTCGCGCCCTCAGCCTTCAGTCCGCGGGACCCGTGCCGGCAGGTCGTGCACCCAAGGCAGCAGCACGGCGCGTGCGGCGTCGCGGGAAAAATGGCGGCGGGTATTTTCCAGTCCCGCCGATTGCAGGCGTTTCCACAGATCGGGTTCCGATGCCAGCCGGATGATCGCGTCGGCGAACGCATCGGCATCGTCAGCCACCAGCACATCATCGCCATCGCGCAGGAACATGCCTTCGACTGCGCACGTGGTGGCAACCACCGGCAGTCCGCGCGCCAGGCTCTGGTTCACCTTGCCCTTGATGCCGGCGCCGAAGCGCAGCGGGGCAACGCTCGCCAGGCTTGCGTCGAGGATGGGATCAAGGTCCGGCACGTGGCCGAGGTAACGCACCCCGGGCCAGTTGGCCAAGGCAAGGATTTCGGGCGGTGCATCGGCGCCGACCAGCTGCAGTTCGAGGTCAGGAAGCCGTTCGCGCACCCGCGGCAGGATGTCCTGGACCATCCAGCGCGCCGCGTCGACGTTCGGTGGGTGGCGATAGCTGCCGACGAACACCAGGTTGCGCCGGCCCTCGCGGCCCGCGGGCGCATCGCTTGCGCCATGGATATTCGACACCACCCGGACATCCGCGCCGGGGACGAGCTCGTGCAGAAGCTCCTGTTCCACCGTGCTGACGACCCAGGTGGTGTCGCTGTCGCGCACCAGGCCGAGTTCCGACTTGCGGGTCTGCGCCGCTTTGCGCCGCGCCGCCGCGTCTCCGGAACTGAGCGCCTCGCGTTCCTCGCGCAGGAAATGCAGGTCAACGGTGTCGAAGACGATCTTTGCATTGGGTGCCAGCGCGCGAAGCATCGGCAGGATCGGCGAGAGCACGTAATGCCGCGACACGATCACTGCATCGAAGCGGTCGCCGTTGCCGTGCAGCCAACGGGCCAGTCCGCCGATCCATGGCCGCCACCAGGCCTCGACCCCGCGCCGCTGCAATTGTTCGGTGTACTTGCCGCCGTGGCTGAGCGACTGGCTGAGGAAGACCACCCCGCAACCGGCTTCCACCAACAAGCCGAGCAGTTCCACCATGCGCACCGATCCGGAGTCGCGGTCCGGCGTGGGCGTGTAGGAATCCATCACCAGGATGCTGCGCTGCTGCCAATGGCGCGCCGCCAGGTCGGCGGCGATGCCGTGCGGGTCGCGCGCATCCTTTGCAGGGTGTCGCGACTTCAGCACGCTGCGCCAGCGCTGCTCGAACTTGACCATGTTGCTGGCCTGGTAAGCCTTGACGCCGGAACGGGTGTCGGTACCGGCGGTGATTCCTTCGTGGTGCACCACGACCGAAGCGGGCTGGTAACGGACTTTGAGTCCATGCTCACGCACCCGCATGGCGAGGTCGGTATCTTCGAAGTAGGCCGGCGCGAAGTGCGGGTCGAATCCATCGAGCGACTCGAAAAGCAGGCGAGGGATGGCCAGTGCCGCACCGGAGCAATAGTCGGCCTCACGCAGGAAGTTGAAGCGTGGATCCAGCGGATCCTGGAAGCGCCCGTAGTTCGCTGGCTGCCCGTCCGTGTGCACGATGCCCCCCGCTTCCTGCAGGCGCCCGTCCGGGTACACCAGTTTGCTGCCGGCGAGCCCGGTGTCGGGGTGACGATCGAAGGTATCGAGCAACGCGTCCAGCCAGCCGGGTTGCACGACCGTGTCGTTGTTCAGGAACACCAGGAACTGCCCGCACGCATGGCTCGCCGCGAGGTTGCAGGCACCAATGAAGCCCAGGTTCGTTGGCGTACGCAGGTAGCGCAATCCTTCCACACCTGGCAATCGTGATGCGCTGTCATCGCTCGACGCGTCATCCACCACCAGCACCTCGAATGCACTGTGATCGCCGCTGCGCGCCAACGCGTGCAGGCAGCGCAACGTATATGCAAGCTGGTTGTGCACCGGGACGATGATGCTCGCCCGGGGATGTTCGGGGCGGGGCAGTTGCAGCGGCTGAGATGGGTCGAACTGCGGATACAGTTCCAGTGGATTGGGTTGCAGGCGGCGGGGGAACAGGCGTGACCGGGTGATGGTCCAGGTTGCGCCGACGCCCCGCGTGCGCAGGCTGTGCAGGCCACGGCGCAACAGGGCCGCAGATTCAAGCATCCTGAAGCGGACGTACCCGGCCTGATGACCCAGCCACACCAGGGCGCCGGCCGCCTTTGGCGAGCGGCTGCCCGGGGTGCCGCTGGTTGCGGGCGCATCGGGGTTGCCCGACGCGCCGTTGTGTTGTGTCATCCACCGCTCCGAATCGATCCAGCCGCGCCTGCTAAACTGGCCCGAATCATGAATTATCCCGGTCCTTGAGCAAGAACGCACCCACTGCCTCCGGCCGGGACGGCGATGACGCCGATTCGGCACATCCCATCCGCACCTGGCTGCTGCGCGTCGCCCTGGTCGGCTTCGGCCTGCTGGTCGGCCTGGGCGTGCCCTATGTGCTCTACCTCGACCGCCAGGTGCGGGTCGAATTCGAGCACTTGGCCTGGCAGGTGCCGACCCGCGTCTACGCACGGCCGCTATTGCTCAAGCCGGGCCTGCGCCTGGATGCGGCGGCATTGGAGATGGAGCTGTCGGCGGCGACCTATCGCAAGGACGCCGTCGCGACGGTACCCGGGACCTACTCCCGCGATGGCAGCCGGTTTCGGGTGTCCACCCGCGCCTTCATCGACGTGGATGGCCCGGTGCCCGCCAGCCGCATCGAGCTGAACGTTGGCAGCGGACGCGTCACCGGCTTGCGCGACCTGGTGTCCCGGCGCGGGCTGCCGTCGGTGCGCGTCGACCCGGCGCGCATCGCCACCCTGTACGGGATCTCCGAGGAAGAGCGGCGCCTGGTGCGCCTGGAGGATGTCCCGCCGCTGCTGATCACCGGCCTGCAGGCAGTGGAAGACCGCAACTTCAAGAACCACCATGGCATCGACCCGATGGGCGTGGCGCGGGCGATCTGGGTGAACCTGCGCGAGGGCGATATCGAGCAGGGCGCCAGCACGCTCACCCAGCAGATGGTGCGCAGCCTGTTCCTGAGCAATACCAAGACGGTCACCCGCAAGGTGCGTGAAGCGCTGTATGCGCTGATCATCGAGGCACGCTTCGACAAGCGGAAGATCCTCGAGGCCTACCTCAACCAGGTGTACCTGGGACAGCAGGGCAAGCAGAGCATCCATGGCGTCGCCGCCGGCGCCGACTACTGGTTTGGCCGCGACCTGGCCACGCTCAAGCCGCAGGACATCGCGCTGCTGGTGGGGATCATCCAGGGCCCGAGTCTGTGGGATCCGCGCCGTCATCCAGACAAGGCGCTGTATCGGCGCGCCGTGGTGCTCGATGTCTTCGTGGAAACCGGATTGATCTCGGCCGCGGAAGCCGCGCAAGCCAAAGCGCAGCCGCTGGGCGTGAGCACGCGTCCAGGCTATGCGCGCAACCGCGCGCCGGCCTTCCTCGACCTCGTGCGCCGGCAATTGGCGCGCGACTATCCCGCCGATGCACTGCGCGGCGCCGGCTTGTCGGTGATCAGCACCTTGTCGCCGACAGTGCAGGCGCTCGCGGAGCGCTCGGTCACGGCAACACTCGATAAAGTGCAGCGCAAGCAGGGTCCTGTGCTGCAGGCCGGGTTGATGGTCACCAATACCGGCAGTGGCGAAGTGGAGGCCGTGGTCGGCAATCGGAAATCGGACGAGCCCGGCTTCAATCGTGCACTCGAAGCGCAGCGTCCGGTGGGCTCGCTGCTCAAGCCCTTCGTGTACCTGCTGGCCTACGCGCAGCCGGAAAAATTCTCGCTCGCCACCTGGGTGCAGGACGCGCCGGTCGAAGTCACCCAGCCCAACGGCAAGACCTGGCGACCGAAGAATTCCGACGGCAAGTCGCACGGATCGGTGACCACGGCATCGGCCCTGGCGCATTCGTACAACCAGGCCACGGTGCGCGTTGGCATGGACGTCGGGCCGGATCGCCTGTCGCAACTGGTCAAGGTGCTGGGCGGCGTCAAGCCAGCGGCAAACCCGTCGCTGATCCTGGGCGCAGTGGACCTGTCGGTCTTCACCATGACCCAGGCGTATCAGTTCCTCGCCTCCGGTGGGCGCATCCAGCCACTGCGCGCGGTGCGCGGCGTGCTCGATCCCAAGGGCCGCCTGCTGAAGCGATACGACGACAAGACCGACCCTGCGCAGGAAGGTGATGCGATCGCCGCGCGCCTGGTGACGCTGGCGCTGCAGGGCGCGGTTGCCAACGGCACCGCGAGTCAGTTGCTGCGCGACGGCCTCGGGCCGTTGCAACCGGCAGGCAAGACCGGCACCAGCAATGACAGCCGCGACAGCTGGTTTGCCGGTTATACCGGCGACCATCTGGCCGTGATCTGGGTGGGCAACGATGGCAATGCGCCGACTGGACTGTATGGCGCCACCGGCGCGATGCGGGTGTGGTCCGGAATTTTCAGCAAGTTGCCATCGGAGCCGCTGCGCGTGAGCGGGCAGGGCCTGGAGTGGGCCTGGCTTGATCCGACGCGCTATGCCACCACCGATGAAGGCTGCGCCGGCGCGCGTCGCGTCGCCTTCGTTGCGGGCTATTTGCCGCCCGAGCATGTAGGTTGCACACCGCAAAACAGTTGGCTCGACTGGTTCCACCTGGGTGGCGATGGCGAGCCGCCACCGCCGCCCGAACCGCCACCGGGGCAGGAACAATGATTGCTCCGCGCATGCTGTCGTCGCGCTCGCCGTCGCCACGCGTGCCGTCGTCGCGCATGCCGTCCTCGCGCGTGCTGTCGCGGTGCGTGCCGTCGTCGTACGTGCTGTCGTCGTACGTGACGTCGCCACCTGCCTCGTCGCGGGCCGCCTGGCGATGCGCTGCCCGGCTGCGCTGTGCCGCCATGCTCGTCGTCGCCGCACTGGCAGCCGCATGCACGGTAGGTCCAGGCACGGCGGGCGTTGCCGGCGCGCCGTCGGTCGCCCGTCCCGCGCCGACCGGCGACCTGCTCGCGCAGGTCCGCGCGGCCGGCGAAACCGGCATCGAACTTGAGGTGAAGCCGCTGCGCGATCCACAGGTCCAGGACCTGCGCGCAACCGCCACTGCCGCTGAATCGCGTCGGGACTACGGAGCTGCGCGCGTGGCGATCGACAAGGCCGTCGAACTGTCGCCCGCCGACCCGGACTTGGTGCAGTGGCAGGCGGAACTGGCGCTGCAGCGCCACGATTTCGCTGCCGCCGAGCGCCTGGCACGCACCAGCTTCGAGTCCGGGCCGAAGGTCGGCGGACTGTGCCGACGTAACTGGTCCACTATCCTGATCGCCGCCGAAGCGCGCGACAACGCCATGCTGGCCGGACAGGCGCGGCAACAGGTGTCCGGCTGCAAGGTCGCGCCGCCGGTCCGGATGTAGCGTGGACAGGCACGGTGAAAAGTCCCCGCTGGTAGATCGCGCGGTCGCTGCGTTGGCTGTCGACGGCGAACTGGCCGCGCAGCTGCCCGGGTTTTCCTCACGCCCCGCGCAGCAGCAACTTGCGCGCGCGGTGGCCGACGCGATCACCGATCGCGCCTGCCTGGTCGCCGAAGCCGGGACCGGGACCGGCAAGACCTACGCCTACCTCGTGCCGGCATTGCTGTCGGGCGAGCGCGTGATCATCTCGACCGGTACCCGCGCGCTGCAGGACCAGCTCTACCATCGCGACTTGCCGCGCGTACGCGAGGCGCTCGGCCTGGGCCTGCGCACGGCGCTGCTCAAGGGCAGGTCGAATTACCTGTGTCTGTATCGCATGGAGCAGTCGCGCGGCGAGCGCTTTGCCAGCCGCGAAATTGCCGCGCAATTCCAGCGCGTGGTGGCATGGGGCGGCCGCACCATGCGCGGTGACCTGGCCGAATTGCCGGGGCTGCCGGAAGACAGCCCGTTGCTGCCGCAAGTGACCTCGACCGCCGACAACTGTCTCGGCAGCGAGTGCCCGTTCTGGTCGGATTGCTTTGTCGCCAAGGCGCGCTCGGAGGCGCAGACCGCGGACCTGGTCGTGGTCAACCATCATCTTCTGCTGGCTGACCTGGCGATCAAGCGCGAGGGCTTCGGCGAAATCCTGCCCGGCGCGGCGGCATTCGTGCTCGATGAAGCGCACCAGCTTCCGGAATTGGCCGCGCAATTCTTCGGCGACCGCATCGGTTCGCGGCAACTGCTCGACCTGGCGCGCGATGCGCTGGCGGAAACCGCCAACGTCCCCGGCGCACTGGCGACGGTGCAGCAGCCAATGCGCGTGCTTGAGCAGGCTGTGCGTGACTTCCGGCTTGCGATCGATGGCTTCCCCAATCGTGGACCCGCCAGCCGGATTGCCGGCCATGCTGGCGCGCGCGATGCATTGGCTGCGCTGGATGCCGCCGTGCTGGGATTGTCCGCAGGCCTGGCGCCGCTGATCGAGGCAACGCCGGGCTTCGCCGCCTGCGCCGAGCGCGCCGAGGCCGAGTCGCTGCGACTGCGCGCCTGGCGTGAACCGGCGCAGGGTGATACCGAAGTGCGCTGGTTCGAACTGACCCCGCGCGGCTTCACCCTGCAGCGCACGCCGCTGGATGTGTCCGAGCCGCTGCGCGAATACCGCGAGCGTTCGCGTGCAGCGTGGATATTCACCTCCGCCACGCTGGCGGTGGACGGCCACTTCGGCCATTTGTCGCAGCGACTGGGCCTGGAGTCGCCGCGCGAATTGCTGCAGCCCAGTCCGTTCGACTGGCCGAACCAGGCGCTGTGCTACATGCCGACCGACTTGCCCGAGCCCAATGCGCGCAATTACGGCGAGGCAATGTTGCGCGCCGTGACACCTGTGCTCGAGGCGTCGGCGGGCCGTGCTTTCCTGTTGTTCACCTCGCACCGTGCTCTGCGTGAAGCCGCCGAGGCGCTGCGCGATGGGCCCTGGCCCCTGTTCGTGCAGGGCACCGCGCCACGCAGTGAACTGCTCGATGGGTTCCGCGCGTCCGGTAACGGCGTGCTGCTGGGCGCTGCGAGTTTCTGGGAAGGCGTGGACGTCGCAGGCGATGCGCTGTCGGTGGTGGTGATTGATCGCATTCCGTTTGCAGCACCCGACGATCCGGTGCTCGAGGCCAGGCTCGAGGCAGTGCGCCGGGCCGGCGGCAACCCGTTCCGCGATGAACAACTGCCGCAGGCTGTCATTTCACTCAAGCAGGGCGCGGGCCGGCTGATTCGCAGCTTCATGGATCGCGGCGTGCTGGTGCTGTGCGATCCGCGCCTGACCAGCAAGGGCTATGGCCGGGTATTCATCGACAGCCTGCCACCGTTCCCGCGGACGCGTTCACTGGCCGATGTGCGTCGTTTCTTCGGCCAAGAGGTCAGCCCGGAATTAAGCGATGGCGATGCTGCCCCGGCCCACGACCCCGATGCTGTCGACTTCGATCCTGACTGGCGCGACCTGCCGGAATTCGCGCGGATGCGTCCGTGAAACTGCTCGCGATCGAAACCAGCACGGAAGCCTGCTCGGTCGCGCTGTGGATTGACGGACAGGTGCGCGAGCGGCACGAGCTTGCGCCGCGCCGGCATACCGACCTGGTGTTGCCCTGGTGCGATGCCCTGCTCGCCGAGGCGGGTATTGGCAAACGCGCGCTCGATGCGATCGCCGTCGGGCGCGGTCCGGGTGCCTTCACCGGCGTGCGCCTCGCGGTCGCCCTGGTGCAAGGCATGGCGCTGGCGCTGGATCGCCCCGTGCTGGCCATTTCGACGCTCGCAGCGCTCGCATTTCCGGCGCTCGCCCTTCCGAAGCCCGACGCATCCGGCGAGGCCAGGGTCCTGGCCGCGATCGATGCGCGCATGGGCGAGCTTTATCTCGGCGTGTTCAGTGCAGATGCGACGCAGGGTCTGCAGCCGCTGGGCGCGGAATGGATGGCCCGCCCGGAGTCAACCATACTGCCCGAGGCCAGCGCCGGACCACTGATCGGGGTCGGCAGCGGATTCGCGGCGGCGGAGGGGATGCTGGCAACGCGGCTGGCTGATTGCCTGGTTCGGATCGATGCCAGTGCACTGCCGCATGCCGCCGATGTCGCGCGGCTCGCTGTCGTTGCCTGGGCGCGCGGTGAAGCGATCGCTGCCGATCGCCTCGAGCCTGCTTACCTGCGCGACAAGGTCGCGCTGACGATCAAGGAACAACTGGCCAGCAAACGCGGCAGCGGTCCGCGCTGAGCAGGCTCGGCGCGGACCGCGTTGCTGGACGAAGCGAGTATCCGACTTACTTGCGCTGGCGGCTGGCCAGGCCGTGATAGGCAAGCATGCCCACGCCGGCGGCGCCGATCAGCAGGCCCCAGGTACCGGGATTCTGGCTATCCAGGTGCAGGGCACTGATCAGGCCGAACGCCAGGCCGAGCACGGTCATGACCAGGCCCCATTTGAGTGCAGACAGGCGGCGACTTTGTTCATCCGCCTCAAGCATCGATCGGATCAAGTCTTCCGAGGCATTGGTCTCGGCCAGGCGGCGGCGCAGGCGCGAGTCAATGATGATCTTGATGGCCGCCACGATGCTGAGCATCGCCACGATCGGCACAAGCAGGGCGAAGTCCATGGTGTTTCTCCGGTAGTCCGGGCACGCACGGCCCGTTCGCAACGATGGACGCAGCCAGTGCGGTTCCGGTTGCATCCATTTGCATCCATTTGCGCCGGGACTAGACTGGCCCCGCTGGGTGCAACCGTTGGCCGGCCGGAGGTATCTCACCCCGCATGAATGACGACGCACAATTGGTGGCAGCGGTACTGGCCCGGACCCCCGGGGCCTTCGAGCGCCTGGTTGCACGTTACCAGGCGCTGGTCTGGCATCTGGTTTATCGCATGGTCCAGCATCCCGAAGACTCCCGCGAATTGTGCCAGGACGTGTTTTTTCGGGTCCATGAGCGGATCGGACAGTTCCGCGGCGAAAGTGCTCTGGGTACATGGATTGGTCGGATTGCGTTCTCCGTGTCCAGCCGGCACCTGCAGAAAAAGAAGCTGCCGATGCTCGAACCGTCCGCAGACGAGGATGCGGGACCGGCATGGGAAGGCATCGCGGACGGCTTCGACCTTGAGGGCGCCTGCGCGGATTCCGAGGTGATGGGTCTGCTCGCGGCTGCGATCGACAAACTGCCGGCCTTGCAACGCACGCTGGTCACCCTGTATCACCTGGAAGAGCTCGGCATCGCCGAGATTGCCGGCATCACCGACCTGCCCGAGGGCACGGTCAAGAACTATCTGTTCCGGGCCCGGGCACGCCTGCGCCAGCAGCTTGAAACGACATTGGGAGTCGCGGCATGACCGATTTCGAACAATCCAATTCGCAGGATGCGCAGCTGCAGGCGCAAGCCCAGCGGGCCGAACAGATGGGCCTTGCGCCGGGCGGGAATCCCGGCGTCGATCGCTATCGCCTGGTGCTGCGCGCCCTTCGCATGCCGCTTGCCGAGCACTTGCCTGCCGATTTCGCGCAGCGTGTCGCCGCAAAGATCGTGCAGCCGGAGGATCGCGGCAGCGTCGAGGATTTCCTCACCACTCTGGGCCTGCTCGGCATGGGCATCGCCGGGCTGGCCTACATGCAGCCGGTGATGGCCAGCGTCCTGCAACGCATGCACTTCCACTTCCCGACTGTGCCGGTTCCATTGCTCGTCGCGGGCGGGATCGGCATCGCCGTGGCCTGGCTGCTCGACCGCGGCGTGGCCATGCGCAAGCACGCACACGCGCCCATGCACTGAGGGCGTCGCTTTTGCGCAGCGCGATCGGCGCAGCAGGATTGGCGCAGCAGGGCTAGTGCAGCAGGGCTAGTGCAGCAGGGCTAGTGCAGCAGGGCTAGTGCAGCAGGATCAGGGTGCCCAGGCCCAGGAAGCTGAGGAAGCCGATCACATCGGTGAACGTGGTCACCACCACGCCGCCCGCCAATGCAGGGTCGATATTGAGCCGACGCAGGGTCAGCGGCACCAGTACGCCGGCGAGCGCGGCGTTGACGAGGTTGATCAGCATGGCCAGGGCAATCACCAGGCCGAGTTTCGGATCCT
This sequence comes from Arenimonas sp., assembly GCA_046596115.1. GTDB lineage: Bacteria > Pseudomonadota > Gammaproteobacteria > Xanthomonadales > Xanthomonadaceae > Arenimonas. The sequence goes on along the minus strand of JBKJMY010000010.1, from coordinate 1,288 downwards.
GGAACCACAAGCCCGAAACCAATCCGACCACGACTGCCCAGATCGCGCCGTTGAGCATGCCGACCAGCACTTCCTTGGCCAGCAGCGCGCGCAGGTTTCCGACGCCGACCTGGCCCAGCGCCAGGCCGCGTACCATCAGGGTCAACACCTGGGTGCCGGCGACGCCGCCCATACTGGCGACGATCGGCATCAGCACCGCCAGCGCAACCACTTTTTCCAGCGTGCCCTGGAAGCGTCCGATCACCCATGACGCCAGGAAGGCGGTGAGCAGGTTGATGCCCAGCCAGAGCGTGCGCCGCCGCGCTGCGCGCCGCACCGGCGAGAACAGGTCTTCGTCCTCGTCCAGGCCAGCGGCGCTCATCGCCTGGTGTTCGGCCTGCTCGCGGATGATGTCGACCACATCATCGACGGTGATCCGGCCAAGCAGGATGTTGCTTTCATCCACCACGGGCGCGGAAACCCAGTCGAAATCGGAGAATTGGGTTGCGACTTCGCTGGCCGGCGTGTCCACCGGGATCGCAGGTTGCTCATCGTCGATGAGTTCATTGATCGGCGTGGATGCGTCGTGCGTGAGCAACCCGGTCAGCGCGACGCGGCCCAGGTACTGGTGCCGGCGACTGACCACGAACAAATGGTCGGTATGGTCGGGCATCTCGCCGCGCAGGCGCAGGTAGCGCAGCACCACATCCACGGTGACGTCGGCGCGCACCGTGATGATGTCGGGGTTCATCAGGCGGCCGGCGGTGTCCTCGCCGTAGCTCAGGGCCTGCTCGAGTCGTTCGCGGTTCTCGCGATCCATCGACTTGAGAACTTCGTCGATGACGGTATCGGGCAGGTCCTCGATCAGGTCGGCGAGGTCATCGATGTCGAGGTCTTCGACAGCGGCGATGATTTCGTCCGGATCCATCTCCGCCAGCAGGCTTTCGCGCACGTCTTCGCCGACGTGCACCAGCACCTCGCCATCATCCTCGGGGTCGACAAGGCCCCAGACGATATTGCGCTTGGCTGGCGGCAGCGACTCGAGCAGGTTGCCGATCTCGGCCGGCGACAGGGTATTGACCAGGCGTCGCACCGGACCCAGCCGCCCGCTGTCCAGCGCATCCGACAATAGTCGGAGCTGGCGCGCGGTCTTGTCGTGGCGGACGGCCTCGGCCATGTCGGGTCCCCTCGGTGCCCGCGCATTCTACCCGCCTGCGCCTCGCTCCGTAGTACGTGCCGCTACGTAGCAACTGGCGCGCGCGCGATCACGGCACCGCTCCGTCGCTTCGTATGAACTGGCGCGCGCGCG
>JBKJMY010000187.1:0-3289 GCA_046596115.1 Arenimonas sp. | reverse complement strand
TTGCTCGGCGGCATGTAGCGGTCGCCGCGCATGGTGCAGGGATCGGTGAAGTGGTCGTGCAGGTGGTCGACCCATTCGACCACGCGGTCGTGGGTCGACCCGCTGACCGAGACCCAGTCCCACATCTGCAGGTGCTGGACGTGCTCGCACAGGCGGACGCCGCCGGCGTGCGGGCAGACCGGGATGCCGAACTTCTTGGCCATCAGGTAGACCGCGAGGATCTCGTTGACGCCGCCAAGCCGGCACGAATCGATCTGGCAGAAGCCGATCGCGCCGGCCTGCATGAGCTGCTTGAAGACCACGCGGTTCTGGCAGTGCTCGCCGGTGGCGACGCGGATGCCGAACGGCGCCAGCGCCTTGGCGATCGCGGCGTGGCCGAGCACGTCGTCGGGGCTGGTCGGCTCCTCGATCCACATCGGCTTGAAGCGCGCCAGCTCCTTCATCCAGACGATCGCCTGCGGGACGTCCCAGACCTGGTTGGCGTCCATCATCAGGGTGCGCTCCCAGCCGATCTCCTCGCGGATGATCGTCGCGCGGCGGATGTCGTCCTGCAGATCGCGGCCGACCTTGATCTTGAGGTGGCTGAAGCCGCGCGCGGTGGCTTCGCGGCACAGGCGGCGCAGCTTGTCGTCGTCGTAGCCCAGCCAGCCCGCCGAGGTCGTGTAGCAGGGATAGCCTTCGCGCTCGAGCGTGGCCCAGCGCTCGGCTTTTCCGGCCGCGCGTTCGCGCAGCAAGGCCAGCGCTTCGTCGGGCGTGATGCAGTCGGTGATGTAGCGAAAGTCGATCAGCTTGACAATTTCTTCGGGGCTCATGCGTGAGACCAGTTGCCACACCGGCACGCCTTCGTGCTTGGCCCACAAATCCCATACGGCATTGACCACCGCGCCCGTCGCGAGGTGGATGGCGCCCTTGTCCGGGCCGATCCAGCGCAACTGGCTGTCCGAGGTGATGTGGCGCCAGAAGCGCCCCATATCCTCGGCGACCCAGGCCAGGTCCAGGCCCACCACCAGATGGCGCATGGCCGCGATGGCGGCACAGCAGATTTCATTACCGCGACCGATGGTGAAAGTCAGGCCGTGGCCTTCCAGCCCGGGCCGGTCGGTTTCCAGGATCACGTAGGCCGCGGAATAGTCCGGGTCCGGATTCATGGCATCCGAGCCGTCCAGATGCTGCGAGGTGGGAAAGCGCACGTCGACGACGCGCATGGAACGGATGACGGTCATTGGGGTGTGTGCGTCAGGAGCCCATATCGCAGGATCTTCACGTTCATTCCTTCGGCACTGAAATTTGTGGCGGGGTCGGGCGCGCTGCCTCGCAGGCACAGGACGGCGCGCAGCCGACCCCTGGTGTCACCTGGCGGGATCAGTCGTACAGAACCGCTGCGATCTTGGGATCGTTCATGTTCGACTTGTCGTAGTAGTAGAAGCCGGTGTCGATGATCTTCGGCAGTTTCTCGCCCTTGAGCGCCTTCACCGCCGCTTCGACTGTCTTGTAGCCGATGCCGACGGGGTTCTGGGTGATGGCGCCGGCGATCGTGCCGTCATTGATCATGTCTTTCTGGGCCTTGCCGGAGTCGAAGCCGATGACGATCAAGCCGGTCTTCTTCGCCTCTTTCAGGCCCTTGCCTGCGCCGATGGCCGAACCTTCGTTGGTACCGAAGATGCCCTTGAGATTCGGGTGCGCCAACGCCATGGTCTTGGCAATCTCAGCCGACTTGAGGGCCTCCACCGCCTCGTCGTCGCGCACATCCAGCCGCACCGCCTCGATGTCGCCATGCTCCTCGGCCAATCGATCAAGAAGCAGCTGGTTGATGTCGGTCGCGATAACCCTGGCGCCTTCGGCCGCGCAAGCTAAAGCGCTGGCGCGGCCAATGCCTTGGCCGGCTCCGGTGATGAGCACCGTTTTTCCTGTCAGGCGACCTTCGCGCATAGGGGTAAACGTTTCGACAGATTATTCATACATGAACATACAATCCATGGATGAACAAGATGGTAGGTGCCATTCACTGAACCGAAACTTGGTACTTACCCTCGACCTCGCCAGCTGTGCAAAGAACTGGACGAAGGGCGCGCAACACAGAAGGAATCATGAGTACCACCCCAGCCAGAACGCGTGGGCGCCGCCCTGAGACCAAAAACGTCGCCGTCGCCATGGCCGCAGACGAGCGCTACCGCGCCCCAGCACTGGACAAGGGGTTGGACATCGTGGAGTTGCTGGCGGCGCAGCCGCATGGACTGACGCGCGCGGAAATCGTGAAGGAGATGGACCGCAGCGCCAGCGAGATCTACCGCATGCTGGAGCGCTTGGTGGCTCGGCAATATGTGATGCGCAACCCTTCGGGTGACCGTTACGCGCTGAGCCTGAAGCTGTTCGCGCTGGCCAACATGCACCCGCCGCTGAGTCGCCTGATCAACCAGGCGTTGCCGGTCATGGACGACTTCGCACGGAAGGCCGAGCAGTCGTGCCACTTGGGGGTCTACGACCGTGGCAACGTGTTGATCGGTGCACAGATCAACAGCCCGCGCGGCTGGAGCTTTTCGGTCCAGCGCGGTGCGCGCGTGGGGCTGCTGGATACCGCCTCGGGGCACTTGCTGCTGGCCTATGCGGAGGAGGGAAGCTACAAGCGCATGATGGCCGAGCACACTCCGGTCGACGGAGAAGTGCCCATCGCCGGACGTGCGCTAGCGATCAGCTTGGCGCTGCTTCGCAAGCAGGGTTACCTGGAGCGCGAGAGTGCGCAATGTTTCGGCGTGGTCGACATCTCGTTTCCCGTCCTGGGTCCGGACAACACGGCACTGGCGGCGCTCACCTGCCCCTACATCCAACGAATCGACCGCCATGTGGGCCCGGACAAGCAGACGGTGCGGGACTTCTTGCGTGCCGCAGCCTCCGCGCTTTCGCTGACCCAGGGTATGGGTGCTCCCTGAGCCACAGCGGGGCGGATGCGTGCCGAGCGGGGGTCCGCCTTGGGACCCGACTAGACATGTCGCCAGTTTCCTGATTTGGGCGGATGCATGCGCGAAAGAGTGAAAACCTTCCGCAGCGCCAGTTCGAGCCCGCGACAAGCTGTCGTTCGGATGTCATGTGACGCCGACCGGCGTGACGCCTGGTCGAACGGCAGCTTTCGAGATTTCGTCGCGGCAGGCGGACGCCGCGCGATGTCTGCTTTCAAGGTGGACCAGTCGGTCAGCCTGAAAGCCGCGACCGACTGGTCCACCTTGAAAGCAGACATCGCGCGGCGTCCGCCTGCCGCGACGAAATCTCGAAAGCTGCCGTTCGACCAGGCGTC
>JBKJMY010000058.1:0-3353 GCA_046596115.1 Arenimonas sp. | reverse complement strand
GCGGCGGTGATGCGTGACCTCGCGGTGCACGAATACGCGGCCAAGGAAATCAAGCTGGCCACGGTCGGCAAGGGCAGCGCCGACAAGGTGCAGGTGCAGCACATGATCGGCGTGATGTTGAATCTCAACGGCAAGATCCAGGCCGACGCCGCCGATGCGCTCGCAGTGGCCATCACGCACGGCCACGTGCGCGCCACGGCCAATCGGATCGGCGTGTCATCCCGCGACGCCTGGAGGCGCAAGTGAGCCAGCGCGGGGAGCAGGCCGAGCAGGGAATCGAGCAGGGAATCGGTCAATGATCGGGCGACTGAAGGGCATCCTGGTGCACAAGCAGCCGCCGTGGCTGGTGATTGATGTCGGCGGCGTGGGCTATGAGCTCGAAGCGCCGATGTCCACCTTCTATGACCTGCCTGAACTGGGTCGCGAAGTGGCGCTGTTCACGCACTATGCGGTGAAGGAAGACTCCGTGGCGCTGTATGGTTTCCAGCGCGAACTTGAGCGCCGCTTGTTCCGCGACGTGCAGAAAGTGTCCGGCATCGGTGCAAAAATTGCGCTGGCCATCCTGTCGGGCGCCAGCGTGGATGATTTTGCGCGCCTGGTGCAGGCCGGCGACGTCACCGCACTCACCCGCATCCCTGGCGTCGGCAAGAAAACTGCCGAGCGCACCTGCGTCGAACTGCGCGACCGCACCGCCGATTTCAGCGGCGCCGGCAATACGCTGGCCGGACGCGATCGCCCGGGTGACGCGGTGTCCGAGGCAGGCGTGGCGCTGCAGCAGCTCGGCTACAAGCCGGTGGAAGTCACGCGCATGCTCAAGCAAGCCGCACCCGGCGACAGCGTCGAGGACATCATCCGCAAGGCGCTCAAATCCATGCTTCGCAACGGTTGAGGCGACCGAGAATGTCACAGGATCAGGCAGGCGCACAGGGCGCCCAGCGCACCTGGCCGCTGGTGCTGGGCGCAATCGGGGTCGTGTTCGGCGACATCGGCACCAGCCCGCTGTATACCTTGCGCGAGGCCTTCGACCACAAGTACGGACTGGCCCTGGATGCGGCAAACATCCTTGGCATCCTGTCGCTTGTGTTCTGGGCGCTGACCCTGGTAGTCACGATCAAATACGTGTTCGTGATCATGCGCGCCGACAACCGCGGCGAAGGCGGCATCCTGGCGCTGATGGCCGTGGTCCAGCGCAGCTTGCCGATTGCCTCGCCACTCACCTACGGCATCGGCCTCCTCGGGATCTTCGGGACCGCGCTGTTCTTCGGTGACAGTGTGATCACGCCGGCGGTGTCGGTGCTGTCGGCGGTGGAGGGCCTGAAAGTCGCAGCGCCGGGCATGTCGCATTACGTCGTGCCGATCACGTTGGGCGTGTTGCTTGCGCTGTTCGCGTTCCAGTCCGGTGGCACCGAGCGCGTGGGCAAGGCGTTCGGGCCGGTGATGGTCCTCTGGTTCATTACCCTGGCGGTGCTGGGTGCGTGGCACCTGCTGCAATATCCCGCTGTCCTGCAGGCGCTCAACCCGATCTGGGCGATTCGATTCTTTGCACACCATGGCGTGCATGCCTGGCTCGCGCTGGGTGCGGTGGTGCTGGCGGTGACCGGTGGCGAAGCGCTGTACGCGGACATGGGCCATTTCGGCCGCGTGCCGATCCGCATTGCCTGGATGTGGTTTGCGATGCCGGCGCTGGTGCTCAATTACTTCGGCCAGGGCGCGCTGTTGCTGCGCGATCCAACCGCCGTGCACAACCCGTTTTTCGCCATGGTGCCGCCCTGGGCTTCGCTGCCGATGGTGGTGCTGGCGACCCTGGCCGCGGTGATCGCCTCGCAGGCGGTGATTTCCGGCGCGTTTTCGCTCGCGCGACAGGCCATCCAGCTCGGCTATCTGCCGCGGCTCAAGTTGATCCATACCTCCGCGGATGCCATCGGCCAGGTATACCTGCCATGGGTCAACCGGGTGCTGCTGGTCTTGGTGATGCTGCTGGTGGTGACCTTCCAGACCTCGAGCAACCTGGCCTCGGCCTATGGTGTGTCGGTGACCGGCAGCATGCTGATCGACACGATCCTGCTGATCATCCTGGCGCACGAGCGCTGGCGTTTGCCGACCCGCATCATCCTGCCGGTGGCGGTGCTGTTCCTGACCGTGGACATTGCGCTGCTGTCGGCGAACGCGGTGAAGTTCCTCGACGGCGCCTGGGTGCCGGTGGCGCTGGGCGTGTTGGTGTTCTCGATCATGCGCACGTGGCGCCGCGGCCGCGATCTGGTGCGTGAGCACATCAACCGCGACAGCCTGCGCATCGAACATTTCATCCAGTCCATCCTGGTGGAGCCGCCGGCACGGGTCACCGGCACGGCGGTGTTCATGACCCCCTCCAACGACTACCTCCCGCCAGCGATGCTGCACAACCTCAAGCACAACAAGGTGCTGCACGAGCGCAATGTGCTGCTGAGCGTGGAGACCCTGAGCGTGCCGCGCGCGGACGAGAGCGAGCGGGTGGCCTACAGCGACCTGGGCCACGGCTTTTCGCGCTTGAGCCTGCGTTTTGGCTACATGGAAAACCCGGACGTACCCAACGCGCTGAAGAACTGGACCTTGCCCGGGCCGCCGTTTGATCCCATGGACACGACCTTCTTCGCCAGCCGCGAGTCGCTCACCGCGAGCAAGGACGAGGGCATGGCACTGTGGCGTGCCAAGATGTTCCTGGTGATGTCGCGCAACGCCACGCCTGCAACAGAGTTCTTCTCGATTCCCGGCAACCGGCTGGTCGAATTGGGCACGCAGGTCACCATTTAGCGGCATAATTCCCCCATGGAACCCGCACGCGTCCTCGCCAGCAACGCCACCCGGGAAGACGAGGCCGTCGAGGCCAGCATCCGTCCCAAGCGGCTGGATGAATACCTCGGCCAGGAAACCGTCCGCGAGCAACTGAAGATCTACATCGAGGCCGCGCGCCAGCGCAGCGAAGCGCTCGACCATGTGCTGATCTTCGGGCCGCCGGGGCTGGGCAAGACCACGCTGGCCCATGTGATCGCGGCGGAAATGGGCGTGAGCCTGCGCCAGACCTCGGGCCCGGTGATCGAACGGGCCGGCGACCTGGCCGCGCTGCTGACCAACCTGCAGCCGCATGACGTGTTGTTCATCGACGAGATCCACCGCCTCTCGCCCGTGGTCGAGGAAGTGCTGTATCCGGCGATGGAGGATTTCCAGATCGACATCATGATCGGTGAGGGCCCCGCCGCCCGCTCGACCAAGCTCGACCTGCCGCCATTCACTCTGATCGGCGCCACCACCCGCGCGGGCCTGCTGACCGGCCCGCTGCGCGACCGCTTCGGCATCGTCCAGCGCCTGCAGTTTTA
>JBKJMY010000119.1:0-12959 GCA_046596115.1 Arenimonas sp. | reverse complement strand
CGGCGAAGTTGCTGGCCGAGCGCGGCTCGGGTCGCGTGCTGATCTCGATCTGCACCGCCGGCGGCATGGGCGTGGTCGCGATTCTCGAGCGACCCGCGACGTTGCAGGCACCGCCGGCCGGCTGACCGGAGCGACGCGCGCTGCGGGCTTGCTCAGCCGTGCGGCGACAGTCGCGGGAAACCGTGCTCGTCGCGATGTTCGGTGACCGCCTCGTCGGCAATCTGCTCGCGCAGCGAGCGCCCGCCCAACGGACGCGCCCGTTCGCCACGCGCCAGCCGAAGTGCATTGGCGTAGCAGGCCTGCGCGGCATCCGCGCGCTCCTGCGCGGTATGCACGATGCCCAATTCTTCCCAGGCCTCGGCGCCGGCGCCGAGCGCGATGGCGCGATGCAATGATTCCTCGGCCTGTGTCCACAACGCGCCGCGGCGCGCCAGCCGACCCAGCGCCAAGGCCAGCGCGGGGCTGGTGGAATGCGCGCCGAGCCAGCCTTGCGCCCGCGCCAGGCGCGCGTCTTCGCGCAGCGATGGCAGCAGCGCGTACTGGTGCACCAATGGTTCGCTCCAGTGCGCCTCGATCGCAGCGGCCAACACGCCGGCCAGATCCTGCTCAAGGCCCAGTTCGCCTGCGCGCCGTGCATAGGCCAGCAGCAGCGCCTCGCTTTCGCGCAAGCGCGATGGCACGGCCTGCCAGCGCTGCTGCAACTCGTTGGCGTGCGCCGCCTGGGTCAGCGCGGCCGCCTGCCACTGCACTTCGAGTGCGGCGAACTGTTCGGGCGACAACGCGGCCTCCGCCTGCAGTGTCGGCAGCAACGGCAGCGCGTCGATTGCGCGTCCACAAGCCAGCAGCGCAGCGCCACGCAATTGCACGGCGCGCGGCGGCAGGTTGCGTCGATCCGCGTGCGGCTGCAGGACCTCCAGCGCTTCGCGCGCCTGTCCCTGGGCGAGCAGGGCGCGCGCGGCATTGAGTGCAGCGGCAAGCGGATCCACCTTGCCCAGTGCAGCCTGTTCGGCGGCAGCGGTGACCAGGTCGCCCTGGCGCAACGCTGCTTCGCGCGCGGCAATGCGTGCGACCGCGGCGCTGTCGGGATCTTCTGCTGCGCGGTCGAGCAGGGCGACGGCGCGCGCGTGCCTGCCTTCGTTCAAGGCCACCAGTCCGTTGACCAGGCGGTTGCGCGCCTGGCGCTGGGCAAGCCGCTGCCAGCCCACGAATGGCAGGTTGAGTAGCGTCCACAACGCCCACAGGACGACCCACAGCAGCAGCCAGGCGATCAGTGCGAACGCGACGCTGGTGGTGATCGTGTAGCCATGCCAGCGCAACACCACCTCGCCCACGTCCGGCAGCAGCAGCTGGAAGGCCAGCGCGCCGACCGCCGCCAGCAGCAACCACCACAGCAGCGCGCGGAAATGGCTCATCGGTTCACCTGCGCCTGCGACTCATGGCGTGGCCTGGCGCTGGCGCAGCATCCGCCGCAGCTGGTCCAGGCTGGAGCCGGCGACCGGCAGGTCGTAGCCGAGTGCGAGGGCGCGCAAGGCCTTCAGGCGCGCGAGCCGGTTGGACAGCAGCGGGCTGGGCGGATACAGCCGCTGCAGCCAGCCATCGATGCGGCCAAGCGAGGCACGGAACGCCGCCTGGTCTTGCCGGGACAGGGCTGTGCGCGCGAGCGCCATTTCCAGGGCGAGCGCGGCCTGTCCGGCGTCGCGGTCCGCCGGTGACAGCAAATCCTGGTTGCCGCTGCGGCGCACTTGCACGAATGACTGCAGCAACTTGCGCCAGCCATGCAGCGCGACCGGTCCGGCCGAGGCCGGCGCCATACCCGCCGCTGCACCGAGCTTGGGCAACACCGCCTCGAGTGCATCCAGCTCGCCGGCCGCATGCGCCACCGGGCTGGCCGGGAGTGCGCGCATCGCGGCAAGTTCCTGGGCCAGGGTCTGGCGCAGGTCCAGCAGACTGGGATCGTGCTGCACCGACAGCACGCTGTCGGCCAGTTCGGTGGCATGGATGGCGCCATTGAGGTCGCCCGACAGCTGCAGCCGCTGCTGTGCCAGCGCGAGCAACAATTCAACCTCGTCCAGGCGCAGCGAGGCCACGCCATTGCGCTGCTGGCCGCTGAGTTCGCGCACGCTGTCTTCGAGCAGGGAGGAGCGCTGGGTCACGCCCAGCACTTCATCGCGCAGCAGGCTGGTGCGCGCCTTGTTGTCGGCCAGGCGCTGGTTGATCGCATCTTCGGAGCGGCGCAGGGAAGCGATCGCCGATTCTGCCTGCAGCAGGCGCTCGTCGAGCGCCGGGGCGCTCAGGTCCGGGCCGACCGGGGCATTGCGCGCGCTGCCGGACCAGGCCTGCCACGCCAGCATCGCGGTCAGCCCGATCGCAATCACGAGCATCGGCCACAGGGCGCCGGGGAGGCGCCGGACGGGGGATGGCGTGGAATGGATAGGCTGGGGGTCGCTCATGATCCGGTGAAACGCAAAACGCGGGTGAATGCTACCGGAAGCGGCGTGCGCGCACATGCGCGGCGAGCGCATCGAGCAGGTCGGACGGCGCCGGACCTGCAGCGCGCACGATGTCGCGAAACCCCAGCGTCCGTGCGTATGCCTGCAGACGCGCGCTCGCGACCAGGCAGGGCCGCGCCTGCCAGCGCACGCGCTGGTCCGGATCCAGTGCGTCCCAGAGCGGCGCGAAGGCTTCCGCGCTGGTCAGCAGCAGGGCCGATGTCGCGGGCAGCGCCGACACCGCGCGCAGCCGCGCCGGCGGCGGGGTGACGGCACGGCGCCGATACACATTGGCCCGGTGCAGCCGGGCGCCGCGCCGTGCCAACGCACTGGCGACCAGGTCGCGACCCCCGGGGGCGGTGAGCAGGCCGATCGGCGCGCCGTCCACGTCCTGCAACGCCGGCGCGGCGAGCAAGGCTTCGGAGTCGTTGCCGCCGCAGGGCAGGTGGATTTGTGTTGCGGACACGCCGGTGCGGCGGAGCGCGCGCGCCGACCCCTCACCCAGGACAAACCACTGCTGTCCGGGGCGCGGCCGCCATTCCGGTCGCCCTGCCGCTGCGCGCACGGCCGCCGGGCTGGTCGCGATGACCCGCGGGCAGGCGAGTGCGGCGCGCAGTTCGGCGGTGGCCGACATGGGCTCCAGCCGCAGCGTTGACAGCGCCATGCACATTGCGCCGTGGCGGGTGGCCGCGCGCCGGATCGCGCCGTGTTCACGCAACGGACGCAAGGACAGGACGTACCATTCAGTCAGGATCGGGCGAGCAGCGGGGCGAGGCATGCATCGCAGCTTGGCACGGCCCACTCACGGGAGGGAACACTGGACATGCAGGAACACGAGGTACTGAATGGTTGGCTGTCGGCGATGCCGCCGGTGGCATCGATGTGCATCCGCGTCGACACCGGCCATGCCGATCCGGAGGTGCTGCGCCTGCATGCGCCGCTTGCGGCCAACGTGAACGACAAGGACTGCGCTTTCGGAGGCAGCCTGGCCAGCATCATGACCCTGGCCGGCTGGGGCTGGCTGATGCTGCGCCTGCGCGCCGTCGGCACCAGCGCGGGCGTCTACGTCGCCGACAGCCAGGTGCGCTACCTCGCGCCGCTGTACGGAGACTTGCTCGCGGAAGCACGGCTGGCCGAGGGCCAGGACTGGGACGCGATCGTGCGCTGCTTCAAGGAGCGCGGCCGTGCACGTGCCTGCATGACCACCAGCGTGCTGGATGCCGCCGGCGTGCCGGTCGCCACCCTGAAGGCACGATTCGCCCTGCTGCGCAGCGGCGCCTGAGCGCGGGCCGTTTATACTTGGCCCCATGAAGACCCGCCTGCTGCTGATTGCAACCCTGCTGCTTGCCTGCCTCGCGCTCGCTGCCTGCGACGCGACCCTGGGCGGCGGCGCACGCGCGCGCTCCGACGCGATGACCGAGTACGGCGCGGCCGTGCGCTGGAACGAGTTCGAACGCGCCCTGACCTTCCTGGATCCGGCGCAAGTCGCGATGCATCCATTCACCGACCTGGAACGCGAGCGGCTCAAGCAGTTGCAGATCACCGGCTACACGGTCAAGGCGACCCGCGAGGGTGAAGACGGCGGTGTTGAGCAGGACGTCGAAATCCGCGTGGTCAACCGCAACACCCAGCGCGAGCGGATCGTGATGGACCACCAGCGCTGGCGCTGGGATGCGGCCGCCAAGCGCTACTGGCTGGAGTCCGGCCTGCCGGACTTCACGGCGGAGCAGCCATGAACCAGGCCCAGTTGATGGCATTCGCCGCCGACCACCAACTCCTGGTGTTCGCCCTGCTCGGGCTGACCGCCGCGATCCTCTATACCGAGGTCACCCGGCTCACCAGTGGGGTCAAGTCCGTCGACCCGGGCCACCTGACCGCCCTGATCAACCGGCAGGGCGCGATGCTGGTGGATGTCAGTGCCAACCCTGATTTTGAGAAAGGCCATATCGCCGGCGCCAAGAACGTGCAGCTCAGCCAGTTCGATGCCGACAACAAGGTGTTGGCCCCGGTGCGCGACTTGCCGGTGGTGGTGACCTGCCGCTCCGGAACCGCGTCAGCCGGCGCCGCGCGCAAGCTGGCCAAGGCCGGATTCAAGCAGGTCTATTGGCTCGATGGCGGCCTGGCTGCCTGGCAGCAGGCACACCTGCCCCTGGTCAAGGGCAAAGCCTGAGCGCGCGAGCCTGAGCTCCAAGCCTGAGCTCCAAGCCTGAGTGCACGGGCCTGCCCCGTTCAGGCTTGCGCGCTATGCCATACTCGGTGGTTTACACCGTCCTTTCCGGAGTTCCTGCACCATGCCCGATATCATTCCCGCCGCTGGCGCCGAGAGCGCTGCACCGACCCAGGCCCAGTTCACCGTCGAAAAGATCTACGTCAAGGACGTGAGCTTCGAGGCGCCGAACACCCCGCAGGTGTTCAACGAGCAGGGCCAGCCCCAGCTCAACATGAACCTGAACCAGAAGGTCGCGCGCCTCGACGGCGACGTGTTCGAAGTAGTCCTCGGCGTCACGCTGACCTGCACCCTCAACGACAAGACCGTGTACCTGGCCGAAGTCGAGCAGGCGGGTATCTTCGGCCTGACCGGCTTTGACGAGCGCACCCTGGACATGATGCTCGGCACCTATTGCCCGAACGTCCTGTTCCCCTACGTGCGCCAGTCGATCAGCGACCTGATCAGCAATGGCGGCTTCCCGCCCTTCTACATGCAGCCGATCAACTTCGAGGCGCTCTACGCCGAGGGCCTGCGCCGTCGCGCCGAACCCGGCCCGACTGGCTCGGTTGAGATGTCCGAGGGCGGCAACGCCTGATCGTGCAGGTGCCAGGTTCGCCGTCGCCCGATGGCGACGGTGCACTGACGCCGATCCACGCCATGCACGAGGACGCGACCTTTCCGATCACCGTGCTGGGTGCCGGCTCCTGGGGCACGGCGCTGGCTGCGCTGATTGCGCGGCACGGCTACCCCACCACCTTGTGGGGACGCGACGCGGCGCAAATCGCAAGTATCCAATCGCGGCACGAGAACAACCGCTACCTGCCAGGCGTCGTGCTTCCGGATTCCCTGGGCGCGACCACTGATCTGGCAGCGGCCGTTTCCTCGGCCGCGATGCTGCTGGTGGTCACCCCCAGCCACGCCTTCCACCAGACCATCGCCGCGCTGGCGCCGTATCGCCGCGCCGATGCCGGAGTCGCTTGGGCGACCAAGGGCTTTGAGCCCGGGTCCGGCCGCTTCCTGCACGAAGTCGCCGCTGAATTGCTCGGCCCCGATGTGCCGCTGGCGGTAGTCACCGGCCCGTCGTTTGCACGCGAAGTCGCGCAGGGATTACCGACCGCACTCACCGTGCATTCCGACGACGAGCCGTTTGCCCAACAGGTGGCTGCCGCGTTGCACGGCGCCGCGTTCCGCGCCTACACCGGCAGCGACATGCTCGGCGCCGAACTCGGCGGCGCGATGAAAAACGTCCTCGCCGTTGCCACCGGCATCGCCGACGGCATGAACCTCGGGCTCAATGCGCGCGCCGGCCTGATCACCCGCGGGTTGAATGAAATGCTGCGACTCAATGCCGCGCTCGGTGGCCGCGCCGAAACCCTCATGGGCCTGGCCGGCCTGGGCGACCTGGTGCTCACCTGCACCGGCGACCTGTCGCGCAATCGTCGGCTTGGCCTGGCGCTTGGCCGCGGCCAATCCATTGCCGCCGCCGTGGCCGAAATCGGCCAGGTCGTGGAGTCCGTCGATACTGTCGATGAAGTGATGCGGCTTGCGCGCCGCCACGATATCGAGCTGCCGATTTCAGAACTGGTGCAGCGCGTGCTGCATGCCGAAATCACGCCCCGCGAAGGCCTCAAGATCATCCTGGCCCGCGAGCAGAAACCCGAATATCCCGCCGGCCTGTTCGGCTGAGGCCGCGCGGGCGCCAGCCCGCACCAGCGCCCGACAAAAAGCGACCCCGTTCGCGTCCTCCGCCCCGTCCGAGCATTGGCCGCAACCGGGGTCGCATGACGCATGGGTTATGACAAGCAAACCACGGAGTCGGTTCCCTCGCGCGACGCGCGCGGCAAACCGACCTTGGGTCAGATCAGAAGCTGGCGCGCAGACCTACCAGCAACGCCTTGTTGCCATTGCCGAACTCGGCCTCGGCGGTGGCGCCAAACTGGTCGTTGAACTTGTACTGTCCCCCGACCGTGGCGCTGAAGTCGCCGGAGTAGTCGCTCAGGTCGTAGTAGTTGGCCTTGACGAAGCCTTCCACGCGATCGGTCATCGCGCTGCGCACGCCGACCGAGGCGCGCGCGCCGTCGATGTTCAAGTTGTTGGACTTGGCATTGCGGTAGGCGACTTCACCGATCAGGTCGGTCTTGTCCGAGATACCGTGGTGGTAGCCCAGGCCCAGTTCGTTGGCCTTGATGTTTCCCGACACGCCGTCGGCATTCAGCCAGGAATAGCTGCCGAGGCCATACAGGCCCGAGGTGCCGAAGTCGAATGAGCCGCGCAGGCCCCAACCGTCGACGCCATGGTCGGCCTTCTGGTAATTGCCTTCGACATAGGTGTAGCTGAGCTTGTCGGCGGCAGTGGCCGACAGCGGGAGCACGGCGGCGAGCGCGAGTGCGAGCAGGGACTTCTTCATTGCGTATTCCTTATTCCGATGGGTTCACTCCGGGGGGAGCGGATGCAGCTTGCCAGCCGGAAGGCAACTGCCTGTGAACCATGGATCGTTCAGCAAGGAACTATTTGCGTGGGTGCCGTCGAAGTCATTAACAAACAAAAAGGCGCGAAAAGTTCCCGGGTCGGTTGCATCTGCGGCAGTTGTCGTGCGGCGCGCTGCGTGTCGCGTGTGCGGGTGTCCCGATCCGGCGGCGATTCAACGGACCCTTGCGCAGCTTCAATCCTGCTGTTGCTCACGCAGCATGCGGCAGTGTTCAACCGGGCGCCACGCCCGCATCGGCGCCTGGGAATCCCGCCTGTCGCCATGCTTCGAACACCGCGATCGCCACCGCGTTCGACAGGTTGAGGCTGCGCTGGCCCGTGCGCATCGGCAGGCGCAACTGCAGGTGGGCCGGGACGCGCGCGAGCAGGTCGTCGGGAAGTCCGCGCGATTCGGGGCCGAACAACATCGCATCATTGTGGTCGAAGCCATGTTGGTCGAAGCGCGTGGCCGCGCGGGTGCTGAAGGCGAGCAGGCGTGGTTGGCCGAGTGCGTCCAGGCAGGCGCCGAGGTCGGCGTGCCGCTGGACGATGGCCGCCTCGTGATAGTCCAGGCCGGCGCGACGCAGGCGCGCGTCATCGAGTTCGAAGCCGATCGGCCCGATCAGGTGCAACGAGGCACCGGAGTTGGCGCACAACCGGATGATGTTTCCGGTGTTGGGCGGGATCTCTGGCTGGTAGAGCAGGACATGCACGCGTGACAGCTTACGCGCGGCAGCTTGACAGGGTCAGTGCGTCGGCCGCATCGCGTGCCGCGGCTGAGCTCGGCCGTGCCGGCTCGCCAAACTCGATTCGTGCCTTCCAGTTGTCCTGCCCGGACGGGTTGCGCAAGTTCGTCGGGCCTTCGAAACGCAGAAGGCGCCGGCTGTGCAACCCATAGGCTACGTCGATGTGCGGCGCGATCCAGCCCAGCATGCCGTCCACGCGCAGGCGCAACAGCAGCGCTTCCTCGCCGGCGATGCGCTCCTGGCCGCGCCGCGCCAGGGTGAAGCGGTAGCTGCGCAGCCGCGCGGGCAGCGCGAAGTCGATGTTCGCGCTGCGGCCCCCTGCCAGGGCCGCCCACTGCCTGCGAACGAACTCGTCGAATCCTGCATCAGCCACCAGGCTGTTGCCGGGCGAGGCCGCGCTGCGCTCTGGCGCGCCCTGGCTGGTACGCACGAACAGCCGCGGTGTCGGCGTCCGGCGCAATCCTTCGCGGTAGCCGCTGCGTGCATCCAGCAGGTCAAACGACGGCGCGATGACCGACCCGCGGTAATCCAGGTGCTTGCGCGCAAACGGGTTGCCATCGGGGCAGCGATACAACACCAGGCGCTCGACCGGCGCGGCACGGCTGTCGCGCAGCACCCAGTGCTGCTCGCGATAGAGCAGTCGCCCAGTGTCGAGATCGCGCGCATCCGCCAGTTCCATGGTCCAGCCGACTGAGGCTGCGCCCGCCGCGTCCGTGCTCGTCGAGGCTGCGCCCGCCGCGCTCGTGCTCGTCGCGTCCGTGCTCGTCGAGGCCGCGCCCGCCGCGCTCGTGCTCGTCGAGGCCGCGCCCGCCGCAGCCGCACTGGCCGCGGATGCCGACAGCAACGCCACAACCGCGGTGCACAGCAATCCGAGCGTCTGCCAATCCATGGGCCCACGTAGTGCAGGCATGCCGACTCCAGCCCGATGCGATCAGGCAGGGTATGCCCTTTGGGCGTGTACGCGGCGTCATTCGCCGTTACGATGGGCGTCCAGCCGCATTTTTCCGAAGGATTTCGCCCATGCCCCATCCGACACGCACGTCCCGTGCCCGTCTGCTTGTGCTTGCTCCCGCCGTCGCCATTGCCCTACTGGCCGGGCTGGGCAGTGCCGATGCCAAGTCACCGGCCACTGCGGCAGTGGCAACAAGCGTGGACATTGCGTATCAGGAGTTCACCCTGCCCAACGGCTTGCGGGTGATCGTGCACACGGACCGCAAGGCGCCGATCGTGGCGGTCAACCTGTGGTATCACGTGGGTTCCAAGGATGAGGCGCCGGGACGTTCAGGCTTTGCGCACCTGTTTGAACACCTCATGTTCCAGGCTTCGGAAAACCATCCGGGCGAGTACTTCACCCCGTTCAAGCAGGTCGGCGCCACCGACCAGAACGGCACCACCAACACCGACCGCACCAATTATTTCGAAAACGTGCCGACCACGGCGCTGGATACCGCGCTATTCATGGAGTCGGACCGCATGGGCCATCTGCTCGGTGCGATCAGCCAAGCCGCGCTTGATGAACAGCGCGGCGTGGTACAGAACGAAAAGCGGCAGGGCGAGAACATGCCGTATGGCCGTTCCTACGAGAAGTTGGTCACTGCGCTTTACCCCGAGGGTCACCCGTATCACCACACCGTGATCGGCTCGATGAACGACCTCAACGCTGCGTCGCTGGATGACGTAAAGGCCTGGTTCCGCAGCTGGTATGGCCCGAATAACGCCGTGCTGGTGCTGGCCGGCGACATTGACCTGGCGACCGCAAAGGCCAAGGTCACCGAATACTTCGGCGACATCCCGGCCTCCGCCTCGCTGCCGCGCAAGCCGGCGATGATCGCTGCGCGCAGCACATCCACGCGCGACACCATGAGCGACCGCGTTGCCCAAGTCCGCATCATGCGGGTCTGGAACGTGCCGCAATACGATTCCCCGGACGTCGAGCGCCTGCAATTGTTCGCCCAAGTCCTGGGTGGCAGCGCCGCCTCTCGCCTGGACAAGCGCCTGGCGTTTGGCGACAAGACCGTGGACCGGATCAGCGCATCGATGGACACCTCCGAGCTCGGTGGCACCTTCGACATCACCGCCGACGTGAAGAAAGGCGTGGATCCGGCCGTGGTCGAGAAGGCCATCAACGAAGAGCTCGACAAGCTGCTGGCCGAAGGCCCGACGCCGACCGAACTCGACCAGGCGCGTACCGTGTTCAAGGCCGGCTTCGTGCGCGGCATCGAGCGCATCGGCGGCTTCGGCGGCAAGGCTGACGCCCTGGCCGAGTGCACCGTGTACACCGGCAACCCGGGCTGCTTCCGCGATTCGCTGGCACGCATCGCCAGCAGCACGCCGGCGCAGGTGACTGCGGCGGCCAACAAGTGGCTTCGCGCTGGCGACCACACGCTGACGATTTCGCCAGGCGAGGTCACCCCGATCGCCGAGGAACCCTCCGCGCACGGTGGCCCGGTGGCGATTCCCGCCGCGGACCCGAAATTCCACACCGTCCCGACTACGCTGGATCGCAGCAAGGGCGTGCCGGTAACCAGCACGTTCCCGGACCTGAAGTTTCCGGCGCTGCAGCGCGCCACCCTGAGCAATGGCACCAAGCTGATCCTGGCCGAACGCCATGACGTGCCGGTGGTACAGATGGCGATGGAGTTCCCGGGCGGCTTTACCTCCGACCGCGGCCGCAAGGCCGGCACGGCGAGTTTTGCCATGGGCATGCTCGACGAGGGCGCCGGCGCCTACGATGCCTTGGGACTGAGCAATCGGCGCGAGCAACTCGGCGCAGGCATTGCTGGCTCGGCGAGCCTGGACGTGTCGGAAGTGTCGCTGTCGGCGCTGAAGGAAAACCTGGATCCCTCGCTGGCTTTGTTCGCCGATGTGATCCGTCGCCCGCGCTTTGATACAGCCGACATCGATCGCGTTCGCGCCACCTGGCTGGCCGGCATCGCGCAGGAAAAAACCCAGCCCGGCGGCATGGGCTCGCGCGCCATTGGCCCGATCATGTATGGCGCTGGCCATCCGTATGGCATCCCGTTTACCGGCAGCGGTTACGAAGCCGACATCGCCGCGCTCACCCGCGATGACCTGGTGGCCTGGAAGCAGGAGCAGATGCGTCCGGACGTCGCCACGCTGGTGGTGGTGGGTGACACGACGCTCGCCGAGATCGTGCCGATGCTCGAAAAGCACTTCGGTGACTGGAAGCGCTCCGGCGCCGCACCCGTCGCCGCCGCCATCCCGGCCGCGCCCGTGCGCGCGTCGACGCGCGTGTTCCTGATCGACCAACCCGGTGCGATCCAGACCAACATCACCCTGGCGCAGCTGCTGCCGCCGTCGACCGATCCGTCCACGGTGGACCTGGAGTTTGCCAACGCGGTGTTCGGCGGTGATTTCACCTCGCGCCTGAACATGAACCTGCGCGGGGACAAGCACTGGGCATACGGCGCCCGCAGCAATGCCGGCAATTCACTCGGCCAGCGCCTGTGGACCGCAAGCGCACCGGTGCAAAGCGACAAGACGATCGAGGCGATCAAGGAAATGCGCGACGAGTTCGCCAACTATGTCAGCGGCAAGCGACCGGTGACCGAAGAAGAAGTGGCCCGCCTGCAGGCGATCAACATCCGCAGCCTGCCCGGCAGCTACGAAACCGGGCGCGCCGTGCTGGCCACCATCGACAGCATCAATCGCTACGGTCGCCCGGACGATTACGTGATGCAGCGCCGCGCGAAGGTCGAGGCGATGACGCCAGCCAGCGTGCAGGCCGAAGCGGCGCGCATCTTCAGCCCGAACACGATGACCTGGGTGATCGTTGGCGACCTGGCAAAGATCGGCGACGGCATTCGCGCGCTGGACCTGGGTCCGGTGCAGGTGATCGATGCCGACGGCAAGGTGGTGAAATGAAGACGCTTCGCAACACGACAACAACGATGCGGCGGCGCGGCGCCGTGCTGGCGGCGCTGGCATTGGGCGCGGCCCTGTCGGGCTGCACGTTCGTCAAGATGGGGCCCGGTGCCCAAGCCGTGCGTGTGATCGCGTCGGGCCAGTTGCCGGCCGGGTGCGAGCGGCGCGGCGAGGTCGAGGTGTCGGTGAAAGACCGCCTCGGCCCCTACGAGCGCGACGAGATGCGCGTTCGCGACGAGCTTGAAACCCTGGCGCGCAATGAGGCGCCGGGGCTGTCGGCCGACACCATCCAGCCCGAGGGGCCGCCGGCCGATGGCGGCCAGCGCTTCATCGCCTTCCGATGTGGTGCCTTGGCGCCGGGTCGCGCCGTGGTCGCCCCGGCCAGGCCCAACCGCGATGGCAAGCCGCCCGCGGAGGCGCAGACCACGCCGCTCAAGGACGAATGAGCCGCGCCGGCAAGCCGCGACGAGGCGCGGTTTGCCGGTCCAGTCAGCGTCTCCGGCCTGTTCCATGCCTGCCAACTCCTTGACCGGATTGGGAGTTTTGAATCCGGCCATTGAGAGTGCGGGGCGCAGGCCTTAATGTAGGAGGGTTTCCGCCCTAGGCCTGCCCATGCTGTTTCAACACGTCGCCATCGCCGGCCTTGCCCATGTGGACGCCCCACATTCGCTCACCTCGGCGGAGATCAATGCGCGGCTGAAGCCGACCATGGACCGGCTTGGCATCCGCACCGATGTGCTCGGCGACATCGCCGGCATCCATGCGCGGCGCCTGTGGGATTCGGGTGTGGAAGCATCGGACGTCGCTACCTTGGCCGCCGAGAAGGCGATCGCCGATGCCGGCATCTCGCGCGAACGGATCGGCCTGCTGGTCAATACCTCGGTCAGCCGTGATTACCTCGAGCCGTCCACCGCCAGCATTGTTTCGGGCAACTTGCGCCTTGGCGATGAGTGCCAGAACTTCGATGTCACCAATGCCTGCCTCGCGTTCATGAATGGCATGGACATCGCCAGCCGGATGATCGAGCGCGGCGAGATCGAGTACGCACTGGTGGTCGATGGCGAAACCGCCAACACCGTCTACGAGCGCACGCTGGCGCGGCTGGACGGACCCGATGTCACCGAGGAACAGTTCCGCAGCGAGCTGGCTTCTTTGACCCTGGGC
>JBKJMY010000089.1:0-3339 GCA_046596115.1 Arenimonas sp. | reverse complement strand
CGAAGCCGATGAGTGCCGTGCCTGACGCGGATCATAACCTGGCCGCGGCAGGCACGGCCTCAGCGATTGGCGGACCGCTTGAATGAAGCGTTAGGCATGCGCGTGGCCTGAGCCCTGCGCCGGACTAATTCTGGAGATGCAAATGCGTGCGAGTTGCGCCACCACTGGAACGGCGAACAGAAGTGCGGCGCAGGTTCCAAGGATATTGCCCCAAGCGAGCCAAGAGTGAGGAGCGCCGAATTCGTAGAAGGCGTTAGCGAGCCACAGCAATGTCGTTACTATGGCAACAGCCAGGGAAAGTCGTGCTCCGGTCTGGTGGGCCCGCCAACTGATGGCTAGGGCGATGGGGAATGCAGCAGCCATAGCGCCTACTGTGGACAGAAGTTGGAACCAAACCAGTACGCCGATCTCCCTTGTATCCCACGAATTGAGCCATCCGGTGGGCAGGTCGGCGTAAGGCAAGCGAACAAACACGACGCCGACTAGCCAAAAGTAGCCGAGTCCCAGCGCGATTGTCGCCAGCGAAAACGCTATGGAAGAGCGTGACATACGGTCTATCCGCCTAACGACTTTTCGGCCCCAAAGTGGGGTGTAAGAAGACTGAATACGACGCCACCTCGCCGCCGTCAAGATATTTCCTCCATGAAATCAGCGTCCAACCCGGTCGCCGTCCCTCTCCTCGCGCCCGGACCCCGGATTTAGACACACCGCGCACCCCACCTTGTCAGCATGCCCAGAAAACGGGGCGGCCATGCACCGACTAAATTGGCGGGTACGCAACAGAGGCGCAGGACCTGTTGCACGACGATTGAAGACGAACTCCCCCAAATCACCCGCGCCCTGATGCAGATGGGTTCAAATCGTGACGGCGCGCTGGGCCAAAACCTTGCGCCTGAACCGCGCACTCGCCGGTTTTTAATGGTGCGACAGGAATGCGCAAAAAATGTCCAATGATCAGCACCGCCTGGCACTGCCCAGCACTGCCCTGCCCAACCCAACCCCGCCCCGCCCCGTTACATCGCCGGGATACCCACCGGCTCCGTGACAGGCCGCACCACAAACGCCGACACCGCGCGCGCGACCTCTCCAGGCTTGGCCATCATCGGCATATGCCCGCAGTCATCGAGCAGCACCGTGCGACTCTGGTGCAGGCCCTCGGCAAATATGGCGGCTGAGCTGACGTCGATCACCTTGTCATCGCGGCACCAAAGCAACAGCACCGGCGACTGGATCGCGCCCAGTTCGGCCTGCAACGAAAACGCTTCGGCGCCGCGGCCGATGCCATCCAGCACGGCCTGCTCGAAGTCCACGTCCTTGCGCCGCTTGCGCACGATCGCCTCATCAGCAGGCCATGGCACGAATGGCGGGTCGTTGAACACGATGTGCAGGTAGCGATGCAGTTCGGCGCGCGTGCGTACTTCAAACGGATTCTTGCCTTCCATCACGGCACGACCGAATCCATTTTCCTCAAAGCGCACGCCCGCAGATGACATCAATACGATGGGTCCAACCAGCTCGGGATGCCGCGCCGCCAGCAGTCCTGTGAATTGGCCGCCCATCGAATGGCCAACCACCAGCGCGGGCTTCTCGCCCAGCGCGCGCAGGAATGCGGCGATGCGTTCGACCTGGGCAGACGGCCCGTAGTCGGCGCCCTCGCTGCGCGATGATTCGCCCCAGCCCGGCAGGTCCGGCGCAATGACGCGATGCGTCTTGGCCAGCTTGCGCATCAGCAGCAGCCAGTTTTCCTTCGAGCCGGTGAAGCCGTGCAACAGCACGATCAACGGTCCCTTCCCCGCTTCGTAATACACCCAGCGTTGCTCGCCAACGCGTAGCGCATGTTTTTCTGCGCCGGCCATCCAGCGCTGGCGCGCGAACTCGGCATCCAGCACGGTGTCGGGCATGGCCGCGGCAAAGCCGACCGTGGCCAGGGCGACGCCCAGCGAGACAATCAATCCGGTGCGATGTTTGAGGGCCATGCGAAGAGGGCGCCCCGGAGGGCGCCCTGTTTCATCAGATCTTCGGCTTGCCGGACGCCAGGGTCTGTTCGACCGAGCCGGTGGTGATCGGGTGGTAGCCCGCCCTGGCCTTGTCGAAGATGCCCTGCGCAAACGCCTTGCCATCCGGCGTCGCAGCCAGCGCGGCGTAGGTCGGCATGATCAGCTTGCGGCGGCCGATGCGGCTCAGGAACTCCGCAATTGCTGGACGCGCCTCCAGATACCCACTGCGCACGGTGAGCGGATACCAGCGCTGTGCGATCTCGCCATTGGCGGTGCCGGTGAAGTGGTATGCGGCATCAAGCTCGGCCAGCTGCGCCGACGTCAGCGTCTCCGGCATGCCTTCGATGAAGTGCACCCACATCTGCGTGGTCCACTTCGAGGTATCGATGTCGGCCGGCTTCTTCTGGCCGGCGAGCCAGGCGGCGCGCTCGGTATCAATGCCATCAAACGGCACGGACGTGGCCATCAGCGCAAAACTCGGAATGCCCGGCTCATGCAACCAGGTGTGGATCTCGACCTCGGTGGCCTTGCCCGGATTCTTGGCGATCAGCTCGGCATTGAGGAAGCGCTCGAACTCGGCGCTGTCCTGGCTGGTGAAGGCATGCTCATCAAACCACTTGCGAATGAAGGCATCAAAGGTCGGGCGGCCATAACGCTGCTCGAGGAAGGTCAGGAACCACTGGCCCTTGGTGTAGGCAATCTGGGTCAGGGCTTCGTCGGGATCACGGCCGGTGAGCGGCTCGAGCGCCAGCAACTGGTCGCCCGCGGCCATGTCGGCCATGTCCTTCTTCAGGCCGCCCTGGGCGATCACGTTCTCCATGTTGGCCAGGTCCTTGCCGTACAGCTGCTCGGTGATCCGGTTCTCGACATACGAGGTGAAGCCTTCGTTGAGCCAGATGTCCTTCCAGCTCGAGTTGGTGACCAGGTTGCCGGACCAGCTATGCGCGAGTTCGTGCGCGACCAGGCTCACCAGCGACTTGTCGCCGACGATGACGGTCGGCGTGGCGAAGGTCATCTTCGGATTTTCCATGCCGCCATACGGGAACGACGGCGGCAGCACCAGCACGTCGTAAACGCCCCAACGATACGGGCCGTACAGCGACTCGGCGGTGGCGATCATCTTTTCGGTGTCTTCAAATTCCTTGGCGGCCTTGTCGGCCATCGCCGGCTCGGCCCAGACGCCAGAACGCGGGCCGGTTGGGCGATAGACGAGGTCACCGGCGGCGATCGCCATCAGGTAGGACGGGATCGCCTGTTCCATCTTGAAGCTGTAGTCGCCATCGCGCGCGCCCTTTGGATCATTCACCGCCGACATCACGGCCATCACGTCTTTCGGGGTGGT
>JBKJMY010000032.1:0-9628 GCA_046596115.1 Arenimonas sp. | reverse complement strand
CGAGCGCCAGGCCGCCATGGTGTTCGGAGAAACCCGGCGCGGCGTTGACGCGAAGGATGTCCGCTACCAAAAGTCCGCGCGCGAGCTTGCGGCGAAAAATGCCGAGTTGATAATCATGGCTGCGGTAGCCGGAGATGGACTCGAGCATGACATCGGCGGATCGCGCGGCGCGCTGCATTCCGAGCCACGCGCGGCCAGCCGCGTCGCGCAACCACAACGGGCGCCCGTAGCGATCGTGACCGGCAAAGGCGAGTACATGTGGCTCGCGCACCAGTTGCAGTCCCGTTCGCCCGGCATAGTCGTTCGGATCGAGTCCCAACGCGTCGAGCCGGTCCAGCAGTCCAGACAGTGGTCGCCCGGATTCGCCGTGGGCGTCGGCAGACTCCATGGCGGCGAGGTCCCAGCGCTCATCGCGATCCAGTTGGCCGCGTTGCAGTTCACGAACGTGGCCGGCGGTACCCACGGCGACATAGCGGCCGTCGCGCTTTCGCCGCAACAGCCAGTCCGCTCCCGACAGGGCGCGCGCCACGGCATTGCCGCGGCCCCGGGCTAGTTGGGCGGGAATAGCCTCGAGCCGTTCGCCGTTGATCAGTCGCCAGTCAGCAGGATGCATGCGTACAGCCTAACCGCCACCCCGAGCGGTGTCACCGACTGCTGTCACCAGCTGCCGTCGCCTGCAAGGCAGCCAGCAGCGCATCCGGTCGCTCCGGGGACAGCAGGATCACGCCGCCATCGCGCTTGGGCAGCACCAGCACACGACGCCAGTCGGTCAGCAGGACCTGGCCACGGCGGCGGTCGCGCAGGCGGAACAGGCCGGAGCGGAAGCCGGGCAGGCCGCTGCCGGCGATTTTCCAGACCGGCTGCAGTTCGCGGTGCGCATTCAAGTCGAGCACGCGGGCCGCATCGAGGTCGAGCGCGCCCACCCGGACGCGCCGCCACGGCATCATCCCGAATGCCATGCTGCCGTCCTGGACGCGAATGCTCCGCCGGTAAATCGAGGCGGCCATCATGACGCCCGCGATTGGCAGCACCAGCATGGGCGGCAACACATCGCGCAAGGAAAGCGGCCTGTGCTGCGCCGCGGCTGTCCACGCGATACCCAGCAACACGATGGCCGGCGCCAGCCCGCCGACCAGCAGCGGCACCATGCGCGCGAATTTCCCCGGCGGCACGATCTCGAAGCGCTTCGCGCTCACGACGCTACCGCCGAAAGCAGCGGGGCCGCGACGTGCAGTACCAGGTCGGCCGCGAAGTGCGCCACCATCGCGACTTCAAGTCCGCGCTTCCAGTACAGCCAGCCGAACACGATGCCGCCGATGGCATTGAGGACCACCACACGCGCGATGACCAGCGTGGTCAGCGGCCAGGCTTGCGCCGCCGCGGGCAGGTGAGCGACCCCGAACAGGATTGCTGCAGCGAGGATGGCGAACCAGTAGGTGGCCGGCCCCGGCGTCTTGCGTCGTACGGTGGCGACCAGCCAGACCATTGCGGTCATGGCAAACAGGCGCAGTTCGATTTCTTCGACAGCGCCGCCGTAGAACGACGCCAGGAAGCCGTGCCAGGCGCTGGTTGCTGCGGACGTGTTCGCCGTGTGCAGCAGTGCCGGCATGAAAGGATCCACTACCAGTGTGGCGAACAGGATCAGGGCGCCGATCACAAGCCCGGATGCGCCGGCGGCAACCCAAGGAAGGTGTGGGCGCGACTTTCCACCCACCAGGGCGCGAAGCCAGGGCAGTTGCAGTCCGCTGCGCGCGGTCATGCGCAAGCCCAACAGTGACAGTGCAGCAAAGACGATCAGGGCCTGCGCCGCCTGCGCAGCCATCGCCACCGGCATCGGCAGGTGGATGCGGTTGCGCAAGCCGGGCATCGTGTCGAGCAGGTACGGAAATACCGCCGCGGTGGCCACGGCGGCGACGAGGCCGAGCAGGGCGGCAAGCAGGGAGTCCTCGCGCCAGCCAGCACGGGTCAGCGCTGAATCAGCGGGAGCCGTTTCGGCCAACGCCATCGGATCGCTGGAATCGCCGTGTGATGCGTGGCTCATGGCGCGTCTTCCTCGATTGGAGCATCGGCTGGCCGCGCCGGACCTGAATTCAGTCGACCCTGCCTGCGCAACGACTCGCGCAGCACGTATTCGATCTGCGCATTGAGCGAACGCAACTCGTCATCGGCCCAGTGCTGGATCGCGTCGAAGACATCGGCGTTGATCCGGAGCGGATAGGCTTTCTTCGCCGTCATGTCGCGGCCTTGTCCGAGCGCGCCCGGGTCCGGCTCAGTAGATCGAGCCGGCGTTGATGATCGGCTGCGTGCCGCGTTCGCCGCACAGCACCACCAGCAGGTTGCTCACCATCGCGGCGCGGCGCTCCGGGTCCAGCTCGACCACGTTGCGCTTGGACAGTTCGTTCAAGGCCATCTCGACCATGGTGACCGCGCCCTCGACGATGCGCGTACGCGCGGCGATGATCGCGCCAGCCTGCTGGCGCTGCAGCATGGCCTGGGCGATTTCCTGCGCGTAGGCCAGGTGGCTGATGCGCGCTTCGACGATGTGCACGCCGGCGAGCGCGAGCCGCTCCTGGATTTCCTCGGTGAGGTGCTTGGCGATTTCCGCCGCGCTGCCGCGCAGGGAAACGACGTGGTCCTCGTGGGTGTCGTAGGGATAGCTGGTGGCCATCGCGCGCACCGCGGATTCGGTCTGGATGTGCACGAAGCTCTCGTAGTCATCGACGTTGTAGACGGCCTCGGCGGAATCGATCACCTGCCAGACCACCACCGAGGCGATCTCGATCGGGTTGCCGTCCAGGTCATTGACCTTCAGCTTGCTGCTCTCGAAGTTGCGGGTGCGCTGGGAAATCTTGCGTGCGGCGAAGAACGGATTGTTCCAGCGCAAGCCCTGGTCCTTGACCGTGCCCACGTACTTGCCGAACAGGCTCAGCACGGCGGCCTGGTTCGGCTCGACCATGTAAAAGCCGCCCAGCGACACCACGGCGACCAGGATCACCAGCGCCGCGGCGATCACGATAAAGGGATTTCCGGCGCCGATGCCCTGGATGGCGAGATAGAGCGACGCCGGGATGACAAGAAGGATGCCCAGCAGGACCGGAATGCCGGAGAGGGAATTGACGGGTGCTTCTTTCATGGCACGGACGCTCCGGAGACTGGTAAGAGAAAGATATCATTGTGATATCAAATCTGCAATACCCTCGAAGCCGATACGGGCTGACCGCGCCCCACCAACGAAAACAGTGTCTTATTTGATAACCCGAAACTGGATCAGGGGCGAGGGACGCTGTTCGCCACCGATGAGCAGGCGCCGGCCATCCAGGGAAAACGCAATTCCCTCGGCCTGCGGCATCCAGGGCAGGGTCAGCTCGTCAGGCGTGGACTTGGCCAACGCCTCGGCCCAGGCTTGCCCCGGCTGGCGAACATACAAGTGCACCGAGTGGTAGTTGAGGATGGCCAGCACGCGCCCGTTCGGGCTCAAGTCGGCGCCGCTCACCTGCGAGCGGTAGCGGCCATAGACCGGATTCTGCCTGAGGTCGTTGGTGCTCGGCTGCGCGATGCCCGGCAACTCGGCCACCTTCTCGGCCACCAGCACGCCGGCATCGGCGGGCGGATGCAATGGCAGGACAAAGACTTCCGGTGGTACGCGCTTCTTGGAAAACAGCAGGACCTGGCCGGCGGCTGCATCCACGACGGCTGCCTCGCAGTCGCGCGCGCCATCGGGCCAGCGGAATTCAACCGACCAGGCTGGCGTCAGCACGACATCGTCGCGCAGTTTGGCCGGTTCTTCGATGACGTGGAACATGAGGGTCTTGCGGATGCCGCCGTTGTCGCCGGTGTCGGCAAGCAGCAGATAATGCTTGCCGTCGAGATCGAAGCTGGCC
This sequence comes from Arenimonas sp., assembly GCA_046596115.1. Lineage (GTDB taxonomy): Bacteria > Pseudomonadota > Gammaproteobacteria > Xanthomonadales > Xanthomonadaceae > Arenimonas. Next base: position 5,747 of record JBKJMY010000032.1, on the reverse strand, counting down.
AGGTCTTCCCAATCGATATTGCGCACGCCCTGCACCCGCAGGCTTGCGACCCGGCTGCCGTCGGGGCGGATTGCAATCAGCCGCTCGGGGTTGTCGCCATCGTTCTGCGCCCAGTACATCCCCGGATGCACGCGCGACGCAGCCAGCCCACTGACCTCCGAAAGTTCCGGATCGGTCAGCACGCCTGAAAATTCGGGACGCGACCAGCGGCTGGCGGAGGCATCGCTCGCGACCAGGGCGAGCATCAGGAGCAGGATGGGCATGCGACCAGGCGGGTTCTATGGCGGTCTTGCACAATGACAGAAACGCGCGCCGCCTTGAACCTGTCCCGCTACACTGTGGGCTGGCAAGGAGCGGAGCGGGGCATGGACGCGTCGGGATCGGTCCGGATCGGGACGCCACTGAGCGGGCGGGCAACCCGTGTCCTGCTGTTGGGTTCGGGCGAGTTGGGCAAGGAAGTGGCGATCGAATTGCAGAGGTTCGGCGTGGAAGTGATCGCCGCCGACCGCTATGACGATGCACCGGCCATGCAGGTGGCGCACCGCTGCCACACCCTGAACATGCTGGATCCGGCCGCGTTGCGCGACCTGATCGCTGCGGAGAAGCCCGACCTGGTGATGCCGGAAATCGAAGCCATCCACACCCAGACCCTGGTCGAACTCGAGCGCGACGAAGGCCTGCGCGTGATCCCGACCGCGCGTGCCGCGCGATTGACCATGGATCGCGAGGGCATCCGTCGCCTTGCCGCCGAAACGCTCGGCGTGCCGACCTCGCCGTACCAGTTCGTCGACACCCTTGAGGACTATCGCGCGGCCGTCGTCGCCATCGGCATTCCCTGCGTGGTGAAACCGGTGATGTCGTCCTCGGGCCACGGGCAGAGCACGATCCGTGCTGCGTCCGAGGTGGATGCGGCTTGGGAAACAGCGCAGAGCGGGGGCCGCGCCGGCAAGGGGCGGGTGATCGTCGAGGGATTCATCGCATTCGATTACGAAATCACGATGCTGACCGTGCGCCATCGCGATGGAACCTCTTTCTGCGATCCGGTTGGCCACCTGCAGGTGGACGGCGACTATCGCGAGAGCTGGATGCCGCAGCCGATGGCGCCGAACGCGCTGCTGCGCTCCCAGGACATCGCGCGCAAGGTGACCGATGCGCTCGGGGGATGGGGATTGTTCGGCGTTGAATTGTTTGTGCGTGGCGACGAAGTGTGGTTCTCGGAAGTTTCGCCGCGACCGCATGACACCGGCCTGGTGACACTCATCTCACAGGACCTGAGCGAATTCGCGCTGCACGCGCGCGCCATCCTCGGCTTGCCGATCCCGGTGATCCGCAGCTTCGGTCCATCTGCATCATGTGCGTTGCTGGCGCATGGCCGGGGTGTGCCGGTGTTCAACAACGTTGATGCCGCATTGCGCGAGCCCGATACCGCCTTGCGCCTGTTCGGCAAGCCGTGGGTGGATGGACATCGCCGCGTCGGCGTTACCCTGGCGCGCGCGGATTGCATCGAGGCGGCTCGCGCCAAGGCGCGCGATGCCGCGTCCCGATTGCAGATCGACCTGGCCTGAGGATTCGACCGTGTCCCAACAACGTATCTATGCGGTGTATTTCCATCCCGGCGCGCTGGAGACCCTGGGCGACGCGATCGCGCTGTACCTGACCGATGCCCCCGAGGGCAAGCACCTGCGCTGCAAGGAAATCGACAGCGCCGGTGGTTTTTTTGAAGTGACCCTTGCCGGCACGGATGCGGGTGGCAAGCCGCTGGACGTGGACATGCTGGTGCCCTCGGGCATGATCCGCCTGGTGGTATCCGGGAGCGGCAGTGAAGTCGAATTCGGATTCACCTGAGGCACCACCCGCCGACGCAGGCGCCATCGCGCCAGGACCAATCAAACAACGTGCGCCTGAACAAATACATCAGTGAATCCGGCGTCTGCTCGCGCCGCGCGGCCGACCAGTGGATCGCCGACGGGCGTGTGCGTATCAATGGCGCGCCGGCGGAGCTGGGCACGCGCGTGCAGCCTGGCGATGTGGTCGAGGTGGATGGCGAGCCGGTGGGCGTGCGCCCGGGCCATGTGTACCTCGCCTTGAACAAGCCGGTCGGCATCACCTGCACGACCGAGCGTCAGATCGAAGGCAATATCGTGGATTTCGTCAATCATCCGCGGCGCATCTTTCCAGTCGGCCGTCTCGACAAGGATTCCGAAGGCCTGATCCTGCTGACCAGCAATGGCGACATCGTCAACGAGATCCTGCGCGCCGAAAACGGGCACGAAAAGGAATACGTGGTGACGGTGGATGCGCCGATCAGCGACGATTTCCTGCGCGGCATGGCCGCGGGCGTGGACATCCTCGAAACGCGGACGCTGCCCTGCCAGGTGCGGCGGATCGGGCGCGATACCTTTGGCATCGTCCTCACCCAGGGCCTGAATCGGCAGATCCGCAGGATGTGCGCCGTGTTCGGCTATGGCGTGCGCCGGCTGCAGCGGGTGCGGGTGGTCAACATCCGCCTGGATGGCATCCGGGTCGGCCAGTGGCGCGACCTTGGCAGCGAAGAACTGCAGGGCCTGCTTCCAGCCCGCACCGCGTGGTGATGCTACGCGACACGTGACCGCTGCGTCAGTCGTGATCCGCAGAGGCGATAGGTCAGTGGTGATGCGCCGGCGTGACGGGTCAGTTGGCGATGTCCAGCCACACCAGATGATGATCGGACGCGCCGATCCAGTCCGCGCCGGGTTGTCCCGGCGCCGGCCAGAACACGCCGCTGTCCAGCACGCGCAGGTTCGCCGATGGCAGCACATAGTCCAGCCGCAGGTTGCCGACCCTGGGTCCGAAGTCGCCGGTGTCCTCGGCAGGGTTGCCGCGTTGTCCGGTATTGCCCCCGCCGACACGCAATGCAGCGGCTGGCGCGCCTTCGCTACGCGGCGCGGGGTAGCGCAGCACACGCGGATGCATGAGCAGTTGATTGATCGCGTCGCCATGGCTGTCGCCATCGACCGGGTCGGCATTGTGGTCACCGGCGATCACGAAGCGCGCCGATGCCGGCAAACCGCCGCAGGCGCCGGCGTCGTCGCAAAGCCACGCTGATTTCGCATGCGTCAGATACTCGGCCCAGAGCCGGATCTCGTCGTGGTTGCGCACGCCGTTGCGGTCTTCGGGGCCATCAAACACTGGCGGGGTCGGATGATCGACGAGGAAATGCAGTTCGCCCAGGGGCGTGCGCAGGGGAACGTCCCAATGCGACTTCGACGACAGGCGCAACCGGTTCCACACCGCTGGCGGATACCAGTCGGCGCCTGACGTCGGATCGATCGGTGAATGGGTGCCGGGCATCGCGCTCCAGCGCAGGGACTGGAACGTGCGGATGCGGGCGCTGTCGATCCGGAAGCGCGACAGCACCAGCATTCCGTATTGCCCCGGATGCTTGCCGAAGCCCCACGCATCATTGCCGCCGCCAACCTTGCCGTCGTGGTCGAGGTCCATTCCGCTCGGCACGCCGGTGTTGACCGGGGCGAAATACCGATGGGCGTAATGGATCGGCGCCTGGCCAAACTGACCGACACCCAGGTAATCGCGTTCAAACAGGTCGGCCGCGCGACCCGCTGCGTCGTAGTCGAACTCGTTGAGCAGCAACAGGTCCGGATGCACGGACTGGATCACCGCCGCGATTTTTCGTGCCGCATCGTCGCCGTGCTCGAGGCGTGCGATCAGCCCGCCGTCGGCGTCATCGTTGAGCGAGGTGTTGTAGGTCGCCACCCGCAGCTGCAACGGCTTCGCCGAGTGCCGCGGAATCGCGACCTGGCAGCCGACCAGCATGCCGGCGGCCAGCAGGCAGGCCACCAACGGCAAGGGCGCCAGCAGGCAGGCCAAGAGCGGCAAGGGCGCCAGCTGGCAGGCCAGCGCGACGGGAATCGGGACGCGCATCGCTGCGGTGGCAAGGCGGGGTGGATTCGGCATGGCGGCATTGTGCCCGAGGTCGATGGACCCGATGCCGGTCAATCGGCGAATTCGCGCCACTCGCGACCTTGCAGGCGTTCGATCGGGCGGAAGCTGCGCTTGTAGTCCATCTTCGGATGATCCTGCAGCCAGAATCCGAGGTAGAGGTGGGCGCGCAGGTCGCGTTGCGCCTGGGCGATCTGCGACAGGATCGCAAAGCTGCCCAGGCTGCGCGCGACCAGGTCTGGATCGAAGAAGGTGTACACCGCCGACAACGCACCGGGCACCACGTCGGTCACCGCGACCGACAGCAGGCGGCCGTCCAGTCGTGCTTCCAGAAAGTGGGTCGGGCTCCAGGGGCAGGACAGAAAGGCGTCGAAATCGGCGTGGGACGGATCGTCCATCCCGCCACCGGCATGCCGGCGGCCAACGTAGCGCCGGTACAGGTCGAAGTTCTCCTCGCTGCGGGCGGCCGGCACCCAGCGCACATCCAGGTCTTCGTTGCGACGCGCGCAACGACGCTGCGCGCGATTCGGCCGAAAGTCGTGGACGCGCACGCGCACCGGCGTGCAGGCCTGGCAGCCTGTGCAGTTGGGCCGGTAGACGTGGCCACCCGAACGACGGAAGCCCATCGCCAGCGAGGGCCCGTACAGCGACGGCAGCATCGGATCGGTGGGGTCGAGCACCAGGTCGCGGGCAACCCGGCCCGGCCAGTAGCCGCAGGCATGCTCGACCGTCTGGTAGATGCGGATATTGGCCTGGCTGCCCATGGCGTGGCGGGTCAGCCGCCGGAAACCCGCCCCAGCCGCGCACCCAGGCGGGTCGGCGACTCCGGGGCAATCGTGTCCAGCGCCACGGCGCCGGGCGGGAACAGCATGATGACGGTGGAGCCGTAGTTGAAGCGCGCCATTTCCGCGAACCGGTCGAGCCGAATCTGCCTGTCGCGGAAGTCGAGCCGCCAGGGACGATGCGCATACGCCGGAATGTTGACGCCGTTCCAGACCGTTTCCACGCCCGACACCAGCAAGGCGCCGACCATGACCACGCACATCGGGCCGAACTCGGTCTCGAAGTGGCACACCAGCCGCTCATTGCGCGCAAACAGTCGCGGGATCGCGCGCACGGCCCAGGGCGCAACGCTGAACAGCCGGCCCGGGACGTGCAGCGTCTCCACCAACCGACCAGCCCATGGCATGTGCACGCGGTGGTAGTCGCGTGGCGACAGGTAAATATTCGCGAATGCGCCATCGGCGTAGGCAATCGCGGCGGACTCATCGCCGAGCAGTTCACCAGCGGTGAAGCTCTGGCCCTTGGCCTGGAAGATACGCCCGGCCTGGATCGAGCCGCTCTGGCTCATGATCCCGTCGGCCGGCATCAGCACTATGCGCGGATCCTGATCAGCGACGCGTGCGCCGGGTGCCAGCGCGCGGGTGAAGAAGGCGTTGAAGCTCGGATAATTTTCCAGCACCGGATCTGCGGCTTCGCCGACATTGATCGAGAACACGCGGACCGCGCTGTTGATCAGCCAGCGCTTCAGCGGGCGCCAGCGCGAATAGGCAATCGCCCGCGCGATCGCCGACAGCAGGCGGTGCGGCAACAGGTACTGCAGCAGGACTGCCGGGCTCATGGCCGCGCCTTCGACAGGATGGACAGGTCGGACGCAATCGCCTTCCAGTCCAGCGGTGGCCGGATCAGCCCCGCCTCTCGCCCCTGCGGATCGAGCACGACCAGGGTGGCGGAGTGATCCGGCCACCGCTGGATTGGAAGGCGATTGCGTCCGACCTGTCCATCCTGTCGAAGGCGCGGCCGTGAGC
>JBKJMY010000288.1:0-2633 GCA_046596115.1 Arenimonas sp. | reverse complement strand
GACTGCGCGTTGCTCCGGTACAGCAGCGCCACGTCGCCTGCGACGCCGCCCTGCTCGATATGCGCGAGGATGCGATCGACGACGAAGCGCGCCTCGTCCACTTCGTTGTAGGCCGTGTACAGGTCGATCTGTTCACCTTCGCCGTCCGCGGTCCACAACTGCTTGCCCAGGCGCTCCGGGTTGTGCGCGATCACCGCGTTGGCGGCGGCCAGGATGTTGCCGGTGGAGCGGTAGTTCTGCTCGAGCCGGAAGGTCTGTGCGCCCGGGTAATCGTCCAGGAAGCGCTGCACGTTTTCCACCTTGGCGCCGCGCCAGCCATAGATGGCCTGGTCGTCGTCGCCGACTACGAACACTTGCCCGCTGTCGCCGGCGAGCAGGCGCACGAAGGCGTACTGGACGGTGTTGGTGTCCTGGAACTCGTCCACCAGCAGATGGCCGAAGCGCTGGCGATAGTGCACGAGCAGGGCGTCGTTTTGCAGCAGCACTTCGTGCGCGCGCAGCAGGATCTCGGCAAAATCCACCAGCCCCGCGCGCTTGCAGCGCTCTTCGTATTCTTCATAGACGCGCAGCGTGGTCTTGCCATACATGTCGCCGCTGGCAACCTGGATTGCCGACGGGCGACGGCCTTCGTCTTTCTGCGCATTGATCCACCAGGCCAATTGCCGCGGCGGGAAGCGCCCATCGTCGAGCTCCATCGCCTGGGCGATGCGCTTGACCAGGCGCAACTGGTCGTCGGAATCAAGCACCTGGAAACTTTCAGGCAAGCCGGCTTCCTGCCAGTGCATGCGCAGCAAGCGATGCGACAGGCCGTGGAAGGTGCCGACCCACATGCCGCGGGTGCCGCCCGGCAACAGCGCCTCCACCCGGCCGCGCATTTCGTGCGCCGCCTTGTTGGTGAAGGTCACCGCGAGGATGCCGTGCGCGGGCACGCCGAACACTTCGTGCAGCCAGCCGATGCGGTGGATCAGCACACGGGTTTTCCCGGAACCCGCGCCGGCGAGCACCAGGTAGTGGCCGGGGGGCGCGGAAACAGCCTCGCGCTGGGCCGTATTCAGCCCGTCGAGCAGGTGGGAGACATCCATGCCGACATTGTACGTGGCCGCAAATCCCGACCGCGCGAAATCGGCCGCCGCGGTCAGACCGGGATTGGGCCCAGTGCGTGCAGCATGTCGTCGAACGGGGCGGGCCGCGCGAACAGGTAACCCTGCACGCCGTCGCAGCCATTGGCCACCAGCCAGGCATGCTCCTCGTGGATCTCGACGCCCTCGGCGATCACCTTGAGCCCCTTGCCGTGCGCCATCGACACGATCGAGCGGCAGATCGCGGCCTTGTCGGCATCTGCGTGCACGCCACGCACCACGCTGCGATCGATCTTGATCTTGTCGGCCGGCACGCGATGCAGCGTGGACAGGCTGGAGTAGCCGGTGCCGAATTCGCCAATCGCCACGGTGACGCCGAGTTCGCGCACCGCGCCCATCACCTTGACCGACCGGTCCGGGTGCGCCATCACCGTGCCTTCGGCCAGCTCGAGCTCCAGGGCGCCGTGCGGGATGTGGAACTCGCTCACCAGCTTGCGCAGGTAGTCCACCATGCCGGTGTCTGCGAACTGCGCAGGCGACATGTTCACCGACACGGTCACGCCGGCCCAGCCGGCCTCGGCAAGTTTGAAGGAATAGGCGCAAGCCTCGCCAAGCACCCAGCGGCCAAGCGGCAGGATCAGTCCGCTGTCCTCGAGGATGGCCAGGAACACCACCGGCGCCACCAGGCCGCGTTCGGGATGCCGCCAGCGCAACAGGCTCTCGACCGCGATCGGCGTGCCGGCGGCATCGAACTCCGGCTGGAAGTACATCTCGAACTCGCCATTGTCCATCGCCTCGCCGAGGCGGGTGACCAGTTCATCGCGCTCACTCATTATCGGATCCGTCGCAGTCCCGCCCGCATTGGTGGGCACGTGACCGCCATTACAGACGATCCCGCCGCCTTCCCGGTGTGACCCCAGCGGCAGAACCGCATGCCTGGCCGCCTGCAAACCCTGCGCCGCGTCACGGAAGGGTAGAACTACCTACGCCCTGGGCAGCGCATGGCCGAGGCCGGAACCCGCGCTGGTGATGGGCACGCGACGGCTGTTTGCCATTGTCGATTCCCCGGAGGCCCGTGATAACGTCGCGAGCATATTGCAAGGCGCGCCATCCGCGCGCGAGGGCCGTCGCAATGGATTCCAATCCCTTTGATTTGTCCGGCCGCACCGCCCTGGTAAGCGGCGCCTCGCGCGGCATCGGCGAAAGTATCGCCCGCCTGCTCGCGGCGCATGGCGCGCATGTGGTCTGCAGCAGTCGCAAGATCGAGGGTTGCGAGCAGGTCGCGCAATCCATCCGCGATGCCGGCGGCTCGGCCGAGTCCATCGCCATGCACGTGGGCGACCCGGCGGCGATCGAGGCGGCCTTCGCCGACCCCGAGGCGCGCGATCGCATACCCTCGATCCTGGTCAACAACGCCGCCGCCAATCCCTACTTCGGGCCGATGCTCGACATGGACCTTGCCAGCTACGAGAAGACGGTCGAAGTGAACCTGCGCGGCTACTTCTGGACTACCGTGCAGGCAGCCCGGCGCATGCGCGCCATCGGCGGCGGCGC
>JBKJMY010000224.1:0-9369 GCA_046596115.1 Arenimonas sp. | reverse complement strand
CGGATTGCGCCGCATGACATCCCAGACCAATCCGCTGCGATGGTTCTCGATCATCAGCACGATCGGCCCCTGGTCGATGCCCAGGTAATCGCCATCCACCCAGACGCCGTCGACGATCTTGCCGTGGTGCAGTTTCACGTCCTTGAAATCGAAGCTTGGGTTGAACGCATCCAGGAACCCGTATTGGCCGTAGATCTGCTTGCCATAGCGCGCATGCATGGCGGTGATCGCGGGCACCACCACCTCCGGGGCGAACGCGATCGAGCCGATGGCCGCGGTCGGCGCAATGGTGCCGTCGTCAAAGGTGTATTCCAGGCCGGCGCCGCGTGCCGAGTAGGTGCGGAACAGCCGGGGTTTTCCTGCGTAGTCCACGGTAGCGTCCACCGGCCCATCGCAGGCAGTCAGGCCCCAGATGTCGGCGTCATAGCCTTTCCACTGCATCGGGTTGGCGATGGCGTAGGTGCGCTGGGACAAGGTGGCGCGCCGGCTGTTTTCGAAATAGTCGATGCCGCGCCGGCGCATGTAGTCGTCCTGCACGCCGCGCAGGTCGAGCCAGACCTGCGAGTACTGGTGTCCAAACAGCGGCGGGAAGCTGAGGTGCTCCTGCCCCTCGAACGTGCCCCAACTCTTGTCGTAAGTCGCGGTCCAGGCATCGTAGGCATCGCGCGCCACCGGATGGGTCGGCGAGCCAAGTGCGAGGATGTACACCAGTTGCGCCTCGTTGTAGCCGGACCAGTCATAGCCGTGCATGCCGTGCTCGGGCGTCCATCCCATGGCGATCTTTGGCGCACGCGGCCGCGGCCAGGTCCAGTCGACGCGCCGATAAATTCGCTCGGCAAGCACGCGGATTTCCGCCTCGCGGGGGTCGTCCCGGTCAAAATACGATTGCGAGAACAACACGCCACCGATGAGCAGGGCGGTATCCACGGTGGACAGCTCGTTGGTCTCGAAGCGGGCGCCGGTCTTCATGTCGAGGAAGTGATAGAAGAAGCCGTGGTTGCCGCTCATGCCGACGGCCGCATCGCCCTGCGGTGCAGTGTCGAAGAAGCGCAGGGTTGCCAGGGTCCGCTCGATGCCCTGGTCGCGGGTAATCCAGCCGCGCTCAATCCCCACGCCGTAACTGGTCAGCCCGAAGCCGACCGCGGCGATGCTGGAAAACGAAGGCGTCGGCCAGCGATCCGGTAACAGCCCGTTCTGCGGATTGCCGAGTTCCAGGAAATAGTTGAACGCCCGATGTTCTACGTCATCCACCAAGGCAGGCACCGCATTGTGCGCGGCAGGCGCAGTTGCAGTGGGCGGCAGGGTGGCTGTCGTGGCGGACGGCACGGCATCCGGCATCCTGGCCGTTTCATTGGTTGCAGTGAAATTGCAGCCGGCGAGCAGCAAGAGGCCGGCGAGGGCGCCGGCCGGTGCACGAAGCTGACGCAGGATTCGGTGCATCCGCACCATGGCCACACCTCCATGACATCGTGCCGGCCGCCAATTGCTGGCGACCGGCATGCCGCGATTGCTTACCAGGTGAAGCCGACCGTCGCCTTGATCATGCGCGGCGGGTATTCGGTGCCCACGCCGTTGCGATTGCCGAAGCCCGGGTTCGCATTGACCGGGTCACCCCGCCAGGTGTCGTAATCGGTCCAGTTGTGCCAATCGAAGGCGTTGATGATGTCCACGCGGAAGCGCAGGTGCATGTCCTCGCTGAAATCGACGGTCTTCTGGACGGCCAGGTCGAGCTGCTTGTTGCCGACGGCATAGCCCGGGGTGAACGGGTCCCAGAAGCAGTGGTTGAAGTCGGGCACGTCGTGGCAGTTCAGTCCTTCCTTCGGCTTCGGGCTGGCCAGCGACAGTTTGGCGCTGTAGGTCATGCCCCAGGCGCCGTCGACGAAGCCGGTGACGACCAGGCGATGGCGCGGCAGGCCAAGCGAACGGTGGAAACCTTCCTCGGCGGGCGAGGGATAGTCGAACACGTAGTGCTCGTCAGACTCGTAGGCGTTGTTGCGGTTCTCGTGGGCGTTGCTGTAGGTGTAGGCGAAATTGATGCTCCACGGAGAGGCCTTGCTGTACTGCTTCTCAAGCGAGACCAGCAGGCTGTCGAGCTTTGTCTCGATGCCGTTGTCGGCCTTGATGAAGGTGCCGTAGCCCGGGATCGGAAAGCCCCACGGCTGGCAGCCCCAGGTGGCGCCGACGCAGTTCGGGTCGCGGAAGGTGCCGCCCGGGTAGCGATTGCCCAGCGAGAAGACGATGCCGTCGTGGCTGACCACGTGCAGCAGGGTGACCGAACTGCTCCAGTCGTGTCCGGCCATGCCGAACACATTGCGCATGCCCAGGCTGATCTGGTCGGAGTAGGGCGTCTTGAGGTCGTTGTTGATCAGGTTGACCTCGGCGCCGAGGTTGCGGTTCGCCGTGACCAGCGCATCCAGGTTGGCCTGGTCGAAGTAAGTCGAGTTCCAGGCCAGGCAGTTGTTGATGCCGACGGTGCAGGTATGGCCGGGCGTGTTGAACCCGAACGTGTAGCTCGGGAAGGTGCTCTTGCTCTGCTCGAGCGCCAGGTAGTCCCACAGGTTGCGATCGTAGGACCGGCCGACGCCGCCGAAGATCACGTGGCGCTGGTCGGCGTTCAAGTCATACGAGAAGCCCAGTCGCGGCTGGAAGGCGCCCTTGAACGCCTTCCGGTTGCTGCCGTTGCTGATGTAATTCTCCACGTTGTAATCCGAGCCCGCAGCGTGCACGTTTGACCAACCGCGCAATGCCGTCACCAGGCCGGCCGGCGTCACGTAATCCAGGTAGCCCGGGGTCTTCTCATAGTCCCAGCGCACGCCGAGATTCAGCAGCAAGTGCTCGTTGACCTCCCAGTCGTCCTGGAGATAAGCGCCAAACTGCTGGTTGCGGGAGGTGATGTTCCGGTCCACGCCGCCGACCGGGGAGCCGAACTGCACTAGGTAGGGGATCGCCAGGTTCTGGTTGATGTCGTAGTTGAACTGGGCGTTGAACGGCTGCTGTTCGAACGCATTGATTTCCACTGACTTGAACTTGAAGCCGGCCTTGATTGTATGCCCGCCATTCCAGTCAAAACTGGTGAAGGTCAGGTCATCCTGCAGCGCATAGCCCTTCTGTCCCTTGTCCTGGTAATCGCGACCGCCGCCGCCGACCAGGATCACTTGGTTGCGATCGGCAGTGGTCAGCACGTAGCCGGGCGCGATGGTGGCCGGGCGCGGGCCGAACGACGCATCTTCGTAGGTCAGGTGCGCGTCATTGAGGAAGTTCTCCGCGTTCCACTGCCAGCGCATGTCCACACGCGTTTCATCGCCCTTCTTGAGCGTGCCATGGTCGGCGAGTGTGTTGCCACCCAGGCCGATGAGCTCGTCCTCGCTGCGGCGGCGGGCACTCAGTTCGAACAGGTGGTTATCACCCACCGACCAATCCAGCTTGGCGAAGTACAGGTCCTCCTGGAACGGGCTGGCGGTGGTCGAGCGTGCCAGCGCCTGGAACTGGGAAGGGATCGTGTCGATCGTGTAGTTCTGGCCGGGGCTGAAGCTGTTCGGGGTCGAGAAATCCTTGTGCTCGTAAGTGAAGAAGAAGTGCGCGATGTCCTTGATGATCGGTCCGCCGACCGAAAAGCCGTATTGCTTCTGGAAGGAGTCGACTCTGCGGCCCAAGACATCGAGCTCGAACGGCGTCGCTGCGTTCATGCTCTGGTTGTTGAAGTCGTAGAACACGTCGCCATGGAACTCGTTGGTACCCGAACGCGTGACCGCGACCACGGCCGCGCTGCTCAGCTGGTCAAGCTCGGCCTTGTAGTTGGATGTGATCACCTTGTACTCGGCGATGCCCAACTGTGGGAACGGGTTGCCGCGGCTGGAATCCTGGCCGGTGATGCCGCCCTTGATCACGTAGTTCTTTTGCCCGACGCCGTCGAGGAACACATTGATGCCGTTGGCGTTCTGCGCGCCGCCGCGCAGCTTGCTGGCGGTGCCGGAGTTGGTGAAGGCCATGCCCGGCACGGTGTCGGCGAAGGCCAGGAAATTGCGCGAGCCCTGCGGCAGGGTTTCAATTTGCTTGGTGGTGACGTAGGTCGCCACTTCGGACGTCTTGGTTTCCGGCAGGGCCACGCCGACAACCACGATCGCACCGAGGTCGGCGGTCGGCGCGGCGCCACCCACGCCAAGGCCGATGGTTGCGGTCTGTCCGACCTGCAGCAAGATGGTGCGCGAGCTGGTCTTGCCGCCTGCATTGACGTCGACGCGGTAGGTGCCCGGCGGGAGGCCGTTGAGCAGGTAGTCGCCGCCCGAGCTGCTCTGCACCGTGCGCGTGAAGCCTGTCGCCACGTTGGTCGCCGTGACGGTGGCGCCGGACGCAGGGGTTGCATCGGCGGTGACGCGACCTTTCAGGGTTGCCGAGGTGCTTTGCGCCATCAGCAGGGGGGACTGCACGAGCAGGCAGGCAGCCAGCGCGCAGGCCAGCCGGGTCTTGACGGGAAGGCGGGTGCGGGACGCGATCGAGTGTGGCGACATGCGGGGCTCCAGGTTTAGTGCAATGGCTCGAACCCGGATGCTGTACTCAAACTAGACGTTCGTCAATTTCCCGTTAATCGGATCGGAATCGGCTCGGTTTCGGCTGGAGATCGGATTGGCGCCCTGATCGACGCTGTGTGCCGCCTGGCTGCGCAGGCGCTGCGCAAAAATGTAGCCAAATTACAGCCGCTTGCGAGCCCAGACTCCCACCGCAACGCGGCTGCGGGGCGGGCCCGACGGGACTGCGTGATACATTTCCCCGGCACCTTATTTGAAGCGTCCCGAATGCCCAAAATGCGCCGTTTCGCCGCTCCCGCCCTGTTCCTGGTGCTGGTCGCGTGTACCTCCACGCCAGTCAAGCATCCGCCACCGATGGCCGCGCCAGTCGTCGTACCCCCGGCTGCTGCCGTGTCCACAACCGCGCCAATCGCCGGCGCCGCCACCCTGGACCCGTCCCGCAGCGTCACGCCAGGGGTTGATGACGCCCGCCGCGAGGCCTTCATCACCGAGGCAGCGGCCAAGTCCGGCATGGCGCCCGAGGAGATCCGCGGCTGGCTGGCCCAGGCCAACTACCAGCAGAGCATCATCAATGCGATCACCCGCCCCGCCGAAGGCAAGGCCTGGAAGGACTATCGCCCGATTTTCATGACCCCGACCCGGATCCAGCAGGGCCAGGATTTCTACGCCGAGAACAAGAGCAGCTTCGATGCCGTGGCGGCGCAGACCGGTGTGCCGGCGGAATTCGTGGTCGCGATCATCGGCGTTGAAACCAGCTATGGCCGGGTCACCGGGTCGTATCGGGTGCTTGATGCCCTGTACACGCTGGCGTTTTTCTTCCCGCGCCGGGAAGAATTCTTCCGCGCAGAGCTGATCAATGTGTTCGCCCTCGCACGCGAGGAACACCTTGACCTGGCCACGCTCAAGGGCAGCTACGCCGGCGCGATGGGGCTGGGGCAGTTCATGCCATCCAGCTATCGCGAATACGCCAAGGACGGGGACGGCGACGGACGCCGCGACCTCCTCGCCTCGCGCAGGGATGCCATCGCCTCGGTGGCCAACTATTTCGTCGCCCACGGATGGAAGTCCGGTACGCCGGTGTTTGTGCCGGCAGTTGCGGACGCCAATGCGGCGCCGTTCGTGCCGCCGGACTTCGTCGCCCGTTATTCGCTGGCCGACCTCGCCTCGCGCGGCTATCGTCCGGCGCAACCCGGTGCTCCCGACCTGCCGGCCACGCTGCTGACGCTGGAGGGCACCAACGGCCCGGAGTACTGGATCGGCTACCAGAATTTCTACGTGATCACCCGCTACAACCGCTCGCCAATGTACGCGATGGCGGTATACCAACTGGCACAGGAAGTCGCCGCCGGCGCGAGCCCCGCGCAGTAATGCGCCGCGCCATCGCGGCCCGGGCGGGTCGATGTTCAGCAGTCCTTGTACTGTCGCTGCTGGTTGCCTGCGGCCACGCGCCGGTGCGTCCGCAAGCACATGCAGCGCAGTCCGGGCCGCGCGCCACGGTCGGCGATGGCTCGCGGGCGCCCGGGGCTGGTACCGCGTCGCGCATTGATCCGTGCGCGCCCACGCGCATCCACCGCGATAGCGATTACACGCCGGGCGGCCTGTACGCCCCCGGCGTTGCCGATGGTGGGCCCGCCGCCGCGATTGACGTCAGCGCATTGCGTGAGCCGACGCCGCGCCGGGAGCCGCGTGCACGCACCGGCAATCGCTCGCCCTACACCGTGCTCGGCAAGGTCTACCGCGTGCTCGCCGCGCCCGCGGGCTACCACGAACGCGGCCTTGCCTCCTGGTACGGCACCAAGTTCAATGGCCGCGCCACTTCCAGCGGCGAGCTGTACGACATCTGCTCGTTCACCGCCGCGCACAAGACGTTGCCGCTGCCGAGCTACGTGCAGGTGACCAACCTGGACAACGGCCGCAGCCTGATCGTGCGGGTGAACGATCGCGGGCCCTTCCACGATGGCCGCGTGATGGACCTGAGCTACGCAGCGGCGGTTCGCCTTGGCGTTGATCGCACCGGCACCGCCCATGTGGACCTGCGCGCGATCGACGTCGATGGCGATGACCCGGACGATGAGCGACCGATGGACATCGCGGGCACCACTCCGGCACCGCTGCGCGGCAACCCGCCACGCTCCAATCCGCCAGGCTCCAACACGCCGGCACCGTTGCCTGCGCAGTCCGCCGGCGCGCTGCTCGGTGATCCGGATGCCACAGTCATGGTCCAGGTGGCCAGCTTCGGCGAGCAGGTCAACGCGCAGCGCCTGGCGGATCGGCTGGCAGATTCCGGCCTGTCAGGCCTCGGGATCGAGCCTGGCGACGCCGGTGGCCGGCCGGTCTGGCGCGTCCGGATCGGGCCGCTGAGTGAGGACGCGGCGATCGGGCTGGTCGACCGCCTGCACGACATGAACTTGCCCGGTGCGCGAGTTTTGCGTCGATAGTCCGTAGAATCACAGGCCTCGTCCGGCCGTTTTGCGGCCCGGTTCCCCCGACAGTCGAGCGCCGTATCCCCCGACCGCGCACTTTTCGACCCGTTCCCGGAGTGATTGCCGATGCGTTTCCCCCGAATTCTCGTGGCTGGCCTTGCCGCCGCCCTGGTTGCCGTCACCGCCGCTGCACAGATCCCCGCGCTGCCGCAGCCCGGCGTGCCTACCGCCGCTACCATCAATGTGCCGGTGCCGCCGGCGCCTGTGCCCACTGGCGCCGAGTCCTGGTTGCTGATGGACTACGACACCGGGCAGATCCTCGCCGGCGAGAACATCGATGTGCGCCGCGAGCCGGCCAGCATCACCAAGGTGATGACCTCGTACGTGGTCGCGGCCGAAGTGAAGAACGGCAAGATCCACAACGATGACCTGGTGACCATCAGCGAACGCGCCTGGCGCGAGGGTGGTGCCGGCACCGAGGGCAGCTTCAGCGGCTTCGAGCTCAACAGCCGGCCCAAGCTGAGCGACATCGAGAAGGGCATGTCGGTGCAGTCCGGCAATGATGCAGCGATTGCGCTGGCCGAACACACTGCCGGCAGCGAGGAAGCCTTCGCATCGCTGATGAACAGCTACGCCCAGCGCATCGGCATGCGCAACAGCCACTTCGTCAACGCGCACGGCCTGAGCGCCGAGGGCCACTACAGCACCGCGCGTGACCTGGCGCTGCTGGGCCGCGCGATGATCCGCGAGTTCCCCGACACCTATGCCTACAACAGCATCAAGGAATACACCGTCGGCAGCATCACCCAGCACAACCGTAACGGCCTGCTCTGGCGCGAGGGTAGCGGCGTGGACGGCATCAAGACCGGGCACACCTCCAATGCCGGCTTCTGCCTGCTGGCATCGGCGCAGCGCAACGGCCAGCGCTTCATCTCGATCGTGATGGGCATCCAGACCAAGAAGCAGAGTGAGGGCTTCCGCCTGCGCGAGACCGGTGCGCTGAACCTGCTCGAGTGGGGTTTCCGCTTCTTTGAATCGCACAAGCTCTACGACGCCAACAAGGCAGTCGCCACGCACAAAGTGTGGAAGGGCACGCTCGACGACGTGCCGCTGGGCCTGGCGCAGTCAGTCACACTGAGCGTGCAGCGCGGCCGCTACGCCGACCTCAAGCCGATGATGGACGTGCCCAAGACCCTGATCGCCCCGATCAAGAAGGGCCAGGTGATCGGCAAGCTGCGCGTCTCGCTCGATGGCAAGGTGATCGCCGAGCGCCCGCTCATCGCGCTGGTCGAGGTCCCCGAGGCCAACTTCTTCAAGCGCCTGTGGCACGACTTCCTGATGTGGTGGGAAAGCTGATCGGGCAACCTGATCGGGCAACCTGATGTGGGAGCGGCTTCAGCCGCGATCACCAGATGCGCACAGCGCCAAGCAACGCAAATCCAAGTGGCTATGGACCGCCCTGCTCGCGATCCCGGCAGCCTACGGCGCAAGCTGAGAATCGACTGGGCCTGGACCTCGAAGCCTGGTCCATCGAACTCGACGGCGACCGGCGCGTCGTCGCCACCACGAACAAGAACTCTCCCTAGCCGCCGCTGGCTGCGACCAGGCACCAGTCAGTCAGCAGGCGCACAGTGGCGCAACTCGGTCCGCCATCCTTACCCGTGCCGCGAATGCTCGTCTCGAGCCGCGCGCCGGGTTGGGCCATCGCCGCCGCGATCAGTTCGGCGGTGATGCCTGTGAGTGGCACCTTTGCCCGGCGTGTCCACGGCGAGCCGAATTGTCCAGCGGACCGGCCCGACGTCAGATAGACAAAGCGCGCATCGGGTGGGCCTTGCGTGCATTTGCCGAGCAGCCGGGGCGGCGCGGACGCTGCGTCTGCGACATCGATGGAGAATGTGAAACCGACGACTCCCGGCGATGAGACATCGGGGACAATCAGCTCGTCGCGTCCCCGCTGCAGGGCCCAGGTGACGCCGGGCGGCGGATCCACGACGAGGATGCGCAACGTCAGCGAGGTTTTCGCAGTTATCTTGCCCGCCATCTCGCGTCTGCTCGCTCGCCGCAGTCAGTAAACGACGACTGAGCGGATCGACTCGCCCCGGTGCATCAGGTCGAACGCCTCGTTGATCCGCTCCAGCGGCAGTACGTGGGTGATCAGCGGGTCGATCGCGATGCGGTTTTCCATGTACCAGTCCACGATCTTGGGCACGTCGGTGCGCCCTCGCGCGCCGCCGAAGGCGCTGCCGCGCCAGTTGCGTCCGGTGACCAGCTGGAACGGGCGCGTTGAAATTTCTGCGCCCGCGTCGGCCACGCCGATGATCACGCTGGTGCCCCAGCCCTTGTGGCAGCACTCCAGCGCCTGCCGCATCACTTTGGTATTGCCAATGCATTCGAAGCTGTAGTCGGCGCCGCCCTTGGTC
>JBKJMY010000172.1:0-29432 GCA_046596115.1 Arenimonas sp. | reverse complement strand
TCGTTCTTTAACCAACGCTCTGCAAAGACGTTCTTCAACCGACAAATCTAGAAGGCCATATTTATGCTGCAGGACATCCTCATCACCACCGCCGCCGCCGCGGCGGCCGCCGCCCCGGCGGGCAGCGCGGCAAGCAACGCCGAAAGCCTGCAGCAGCTGGGCTTCTACCACATGATCCAGAACCAGGACATGGTCAGCCGCGGCGTGCTGATCTTCCTGGTGGTCATGTCCATTGGCGCCTGGTGGTACACCATCGTCAACCTGATCAAGAACACCGTTATCCGCACTCGCGCCGACCGCGTGATGCGTACGTTCTGGGAAACCTCCAACGCGCAGGACGCCATCCGTTTCATGGAAGAGCAGAAGGCGAACGAGCCGTTCTCCAAAATCGCCCTTGATTGCGCCCAGGCTGCCGCCCACCACCAGCGCCACGAAGGCTCGCGCCTTGTCGAGGCCCTGAACCGCTCCGAGTTCATCGACCGGGCCCTGCGCCAGGCCGTCACCCGCGAGTCGGCCAACCTGGAGAATGGCCTGACCTGGCTGGCCACCGTCGGTGCTACTGCGCCCTTCGTCGGTCTGCTCGGCACCGTCTGGGGCATCTACCACGCCCTGTTGGCGATCGGCGAAAGCGGTTCGTCCTCGATTGACGCCGTCGCCGGCCCGGTTGGCGAGGCGCTGATCATGACCGCCCTGGGCCTGGGCGTCGCGATCCCGGCCGTGCTTGCGTACAACTACTTCGTCCGGGTCAACCGCGACACGTACGCCAAGTTCGACACCTTCGCGCACGACCTGCACGACTTCTTCGCCACCGGCTCCCGGGTCGGCGAGATCAAGCGCTAAGCAGCACCCTCAGGTAGACAGCCATGGCTTTCAGTAACAACAGTTCCGGCGGCGGCCCGATGGCCGACATCAACGTGACGCCCCTGGTGGACGTCATGCTGGTGCTGCTGATCATCTTCATGATCACGGCGCCGCTGATGACGCACAAGGTCGTGGTCAAGCTGCCGCAAGCCACGCTGGCCGTAAAGCCGATCATCAAGACGCCGCCGGTGACGCTTGCCATCAAGGCCAACGGCGAGCGTTTCTGGAACGACGAACCGGTCAATGCTGCCAAGCTCGACCAGTACATGGCGGTCACGATCCAGAAAGAACCGCAGCCGCAGGTCAACATCCGCGCTGATGCCACCACCAAGTTTGGCGTCATCAATGAGTCGGTGCAGACCCTCCGCAAGGCCGGCATCCGAAAGGTCGGCTTTGTCTCCGGCCCCGAGCGCGCCCACTAAGGCAGGACCAGGAACATGGCTTTCACATCCAACTCCGGCGGCCCAATGGCCGACATCAACGTGACGCCGCTGGTCGACGTCATGCTGGTGCTGCTGATCATCTTCATGGTGACGGTGCCGCCTCTGTCTTACCCGATCCAGGTCGACCTGCCGCAGCCGTCGAGCTCGCCGCCGCCGCCGGGCACGCCACCGGAACCGATCCGCATCCGCATCGACGCGGGTGGCTCGGTCAGCTGGAACGGCAGCCCGACCCCGCTCACCACCCTGCAGTCGCAGTTTGATGTCGAAGGCGCCCGTGGTGACAACGGTACCGGCGGCATTGACGCGATGAAGCAGCCGACCATCGAGATCGAGACCGATCGCGATGCCGAGTACGAAACACTGGCCCGTGTGTTGTCGCGCGCCAAGAACGCGAACCTGGTGAAGATCAGCTTCGTGGAACCCGGCAACCCGCAGTAATTCCGTCGGGGCCGCAGCGCCTGTCCAGCAGATTCAACGCCGCCCATCGGGTGGCGTTTTTTTTTGCCAACTCAGTCGCTGGGCATGGCGTCGCGAAGCAGCGCAACGTACGCGCGCACGGTGGCATCAAGGCCGGCATAGAGTGCTTCGGCGATCAAGGCGTGGCCGATCGAGACTTCCGCTGGTTGCACGGCGCGCGCGAACGCGGCGAGGTTGGCCTGGCTGAGGTCGTGGCCAGCATTGACGTGCAGGCCCAGCGCCCGGGCCTGGGTCGCGGTATCCACGCAGGCTGCGAGCATCGGGCCGGGATCGCCAGCCGCGAACGCCTCGGCGTAAGGGCCGGTATAGATCTCGATCCGGTCGGCGCCGATCTGTGCGGCCAACTCCAGCGCAGCCGCCCCGGGATCCATGAACAGCGAGACGCGGGCGCCGCAGGCGTGCAAGTCGGCGATCAGCGGCCGCAACCGCGCCGCATCCCGGCGCAGGTCGAAGCCGTGGTCGGAGGTGAGCTGGCCGTCGCCATCGGGCACCAGGGTGACTTGCTCGGGCCGGGTTCGGGCCGCCAGCGCCAGCAGTCCGGGATAGTCTGCGCGGGGCGGCGCAAATGGATTTCCCTCGATGTTGAACTCGGCGCGACCACGGACCAGCGCCGCCAGGGCATCCACGTCGGTCGGCCGGATGTGTCGCTGGTCGGGGCGCGGATGCACGGTGATGCCGCCCGCGCCGGCCGCCAGCACCGCCTCCGCCGCAGCTTCGAGCCCGGGCTCGGCGCCGCCGCGAGAGTTGCGCAACACGGCTACTTTGTTCACATTGACGCTGAGTACGGTCACAGGGGCGCGGTTCTTGGTCGGAGCAGGAGAAGGGGCGGTCGCGCCGCGCACCGGGCCGCTATGCGGCGCGGAGATGGGCGGCACGGCACGATATCGTGTCGCCGGGCCGGCGCATACTCCGGGCATGCGCCGCCACGTCTGCGCGTTGTTGCTTCGGCTGTTGCTGATCGTCCTGTGCTGGGTTCCCCTGGCCGGCGCCGAGACGCTCAACGGCACGCCGCTGCTGCATCGCTACCTGCCCGAAGACTACAACGCCACGCCGCAGCACTGGGCCATCGCCAGTGATCGCGACGGACGGCTGTTCGTCGGCAATTCCGAAGGCGTGCTGCGCTACGACGGCCAGCAGTGGCAACTGATCCAGTTGCCCGGCAAGCAGATCGGTCGCGAGCTGGCCACCGGCACCGATGGCCGCATCTATGTCGGCAGCTACGACACCTTTGGCTGGCTGCGCACCACGCCCGACGGCGACATCGTCTTTCAGGAATTGCTCACCGCCGCCGGCCTGAAAGGGCGCGACCGCAACGTCGGCGAAGTCTGGCAGGTCGTGGCCGTCGCCGACGGTGTGTACTTCCGCGCCGAGCGCGACCTGATCTTCATGGACTACGCGCACCATCTGGTGCATCGCTGGCCGATGTCCGAGCACCAGCGCAGCATTTTTGTGCAGGGCAAGCAGCTGTATGCCCGCATTGATGGCTTGGGCTTGTGCCGGTTCAACGACGGAACCTACACGCTTGAACCTGGCGGCGCGCAGTTTGCCCGGCAGCGCCTGGCCGGCGTGATCAACCAGGCTGGCTGGCGCCTGCTGGTGGGCGACGACGGCTTCTATCGCGCCGATGCCAGCGGCATCGCTCGGCTGCCCGGCGATGCAGGATCGGAGCTGCGCGGCCACCACGCCTACACGGTGCTGCCGCTGGCCGATGGCAGTTTCGCGGTGGGCACGCTGGATGGCGAGGTCTATCGCTTCGGTCCCGACTACCGGCTGCGCGAGCGGGTGAGCCTGGGCGGCTTTGGCATCAATGGGCTCGGCTCGGATCGCGACGGCGGACTGTGGGCCGCCACCGAAGGCGACCTGGTGCGGATGAACCTGCCTTCGCCGTGGTCCTTCATTGGCGCGAGCCAGGGCCTGACCGGCACGGTGTTTGACTTCGAGTGGCACCAGGACGCCCTGTGGGTCGCGACCTCGGGAGGCGTGCTACGGATGCGCCCGGGCGCCCAGGGCAAGATCGAAACCGAGGAACTGCCCTGGGTCGAGATGGAGGCGTACGCCCTGGAGTCCACCGACGATGGCCTGCTGATCGGCCATCGCAATGGCCTGCAGGTGCTGGACCCCGGCGCCGCCAAACCGCGCGCCCTGTTAACCACGGATTCCGAGAGCGTACAGGAGTTGCTGCAGTCGCCCAGCGACCCGGACCTGGCGTATGGCCTGGGCGATCAGCGCGTTCTGGTCCTGCGTCGCGTCGCGCATCGCTGGCAGTTCGATTTTGCCGTCCCCCTGGATGGGGCCAGTGCCGCCGGCCTGATCGAAACAGCGCCCGGCGAGTTGTGGTTCGGCGATTCCCGTGGTGGCCCACAGCGTTTGCGGCTTGACCTTGCCGGACGCACCCTGCGCAGCCGCGAAATATTTGCCAGCAAGCAGGGCATCGACCTGGATCCATCAGGCGGCAGCAGGGTTTTCGCACTGGATGGCCGCGTCCACGCAGTGAGCGGCGACCGCGGCTATCTCCTGTCCGGCGCCGGCTTCGTGGCCGACGGCGGCCCGCCCTTTACTCTGGTGGATCGAAAAGACGAACTGCAGGTCGTCAACACGCCGTTGGGGACCTATGCCTTCACCCATCGCCAATTGTGGCGTCGGCCCAATCGAACCTCAGCCTGGCAGCCCCTGCACCTGGGCTCTCAGCTGGCGGCGGGCTACGGGCGGCTGCGCTTCAACCGCGACGGGGTGATGCGGGTGGCCACCTGGAGCGGCCTGCTGCAGTTCAATCCGGCGGAAAAACAATTGCCGCCGGCACCGCTGCAGCTCGGCTTCGAGCAGATCATCGCGGAGAGCCTGGATGGCCAGCAGGTGCTGCGCCTGCCCGTCATTGCCCAGTCGGCGCCCGCGGAGATCCCATCCGGGTATCGGGTGACGTTCCGCTACGGCATGGTCAGCATGGACAGCGGCGTCGAATATCGCTACAAGCTGCACGGCCTCAGCCTGCCAGACGAATGGAGCGGATGGACCGACCACGAGCTGAACATCCGCGCGCAGACGCCGGGCGACTACATCCTGCAGGTTGAGGCACGCACCCGCAGTGGGCGCCTGGCGGCACCGGTCAGTTACCGGTTCCGGGTGACGCCGCAATGGCATGAACTCTGGGAGGTGCGCGCGCTGGCGGCGCTGGCATTGCTCGGCCTGGGCGTGCTGCTGGTGCAGGAGGTCGTGCGCCGGCGCACCCAGCGTTACGTCGAAACCAATCGCAAGCTGGAGGCACGCATCGGCGAGCGCACCAGTGAGCTGGAGGCGGTCAACCGCAAGCTCGCCGAGTTGGCGACCGAGGATGCGCTCACCGGCGTGGCCAACCGGCGCGCGCTGGAGAACGGCCTGCAGCGCGAGTGGTACCGCTGCCTGGACCAGCGCCGCCCGCTGTCGGTGATGATGATCGACGTCGATCACTTCAAGCGCTTCAACGATGCGCACGGCCATCTGGAGGGCGACGTCCTGCTGCGCAACATCGCCCAACGACTCAGTGCGTTGCACGATGCCAAGCGTGAGTTGCTGGCCCGCTACGGCGGCGAGGAATTCGCGCTGCTGTTACCCGGCGTGCACCAGGACGAAGCCCAGCGCCGGGCCGAGAAGATCCGCCAGGAAATGGCCGGGCATATCGGTGACACCACCATCAGCATCGGCGTGGCCGGCTTCGTGCCAAACATGCAGGCCGATGCGATGACCCTGCTGCGGCGCGCGGATGCAGCGCTGTATCGCGCCAAGCGCGGTGGCAGGAACCGGGTGGAAGCGGACGTCGACGACCCGGCCTGAGGCCAGGTCAGCGCAGCGGTTCGTCCGGAGACGATGGCGACGGCAATGGCGGTAATGGCGATGACGGCGATGACGGCGATGACGGCGATGACGGCGATGACGGCGATGATGGCGATGATGGCGATGATGGCGATGATGGCGATGATGGCGCCGGGGTGTTGGGTCCGACAGCCTGCCGGCGTGCTTCGGCCTGTTCGCGCATGCGGCGCAACTCGTCGGGGCTGATGATCTGGGTGTCGTTGCGCGCGCCGCTGGAGATGCGCGAGTTGACCCAGCCCAGCATCCAGGCCACGAACAGCACCAGCGAGGTCGCCAGCAACAACACGACCAGCCAGCCGGCGGCCTTGGACGCAGCGAGCATCAGTGCGACGGCGATCAGCAGGTAGAACCAATGCATGGGACAGGACCCCAGTGGGACCGTCCGAGTGTAGCCCAAGGCGTGCGAGGCGGGCGAGGCGGAACCGGCCGCGCACCGACGCAGCGGCGGTCTCGCGCCGATGGAAGGCATTCCGCCGGCAGGAATGGCGCTACAGCAATGGCGCTACAGCAATGGCGACAACAGGCGAGCGAGGGCTTCGGCCAGGCGCCGGCGCAATGCCGGGGAACGATCTGTCGGGACTTGGCGGGCCAGCGAAAAATCCCGCGTGAGCACCGAATCAAGCGCCTGCGCGACGCCCACGTCTTCGAACAGGACGCATAGTTCGAAGTTGAGTCGGAAGCTGCGATTGTCGAAGTTCGAGCTGCCCAGCACGCAGGTGTCCGCGTCCACCAGCAGGGCCTTGGCGTGGACCATGTGCGGATACTCGTACACGCGAACACCGGCAGCGATCAACTCATCGAAGTAGGAGCATGCGGCGGCCGTGACCAGGCGCGAATCGCTCCTCTCCGGCACCAGCAGGCGCACGTCCAGCCCGCGCAGGGCCGCCGAGGTCAGCGCCATGCGCGCCGCTTCGCCCGGCACGAAGTACGGCGTCACCAGCCACACCCGCTGGCGCGCCGCATGCACTGCGTCAAGCAGCACACGATGGATCGTTTCCCAGGGCGAATCCGGTCCGGCTGGCAGCACCTGCGCGCGGACCGTGCCGGGCCGCTGCGCCGGCCACATTGATTCCGATGCCGCGGGTTGCCCGCTTGCGTAGACCCAGTCTTCGGCGAAGGCAAGTTGCAACCAGCGCACCACGTCACCTTCCAGGCGCAGGTGCAGGTCGTGGTAGGCATCGTCGCGCAATGCCGGGTCCTGGGTATCGGAAATATTGATACCGCCGGTGAATCCGATCCGGCCATCCACCACCACGATCTTGCGGTGGCTGCGCAGGTTCACCCGTGGCCGCCACAGCCGGCGCAGGCGGAACCGGTGGAACCAGGCGACCTGGCCGCCGGCTAGCAACAGCGGGGCCAGGAACTTGTGTGGCGTCGACGCCGAGCCGCGCGCATCGAGCAACAGGCGAACCGTGACGCCGGCGCGGGCACGCTCGATCAAGGCATCGCGCAGCCGCGTGCCGGTGCGGTCCGGATCGAAGATGTAGTACTCCAGGTGCACGTGGTCGCGCGCCTGCGAGATCGCCTCGACCAGTGCGTCGAAGGTTGCGGTGCCGTCGACCAGCAGGCGGACATCGTGCGCGCTGCTGGGCAAGAAGCCGCTGCTGCCCTGGGCCAGGCGCATCAGCGCGCTGGTGTCAGGCGCCGGACTCGCGCCAGCCTGGATATCCTCGATCCGTGCGCGTGCGCGCAGGCGCTTATGCCGGTGCCGGATGATCCGTTGCGGGCCGAGCAGGTGGTAGATCAGCAGACCCGCCACGGGCAGCAGGGCCAGCGACATGATCCAGCTCAGGGTGGCCACCGGCTCGCGCTTCTGCAACGCAATCCAGCCCGACAACCCGACCAGGTAGGCGAACCAGACCAGGGCCAACCAGAAGGCCCAGTCTTCAAGCGCGATCGTCAGCACGCGGTGCATCCCGTCACTCTAGCCGTTGCCCGGGCCCGCACGCAGGAACGGCGGCCGAAGCCGCCGTTCCCGGGTGCACGCGTGCCGGTTACCTGGCTCGTCTGAACAGTCCGATGATCAACAAGACCACGATCGCGCCAATCAGCGCGCTGATGATCGCACCGACGATGCCACCGCCGACCGACACGCCGAGCTTGCCCAGTAGCCAGGCGCCGACGAAAGCACCGATGATGCCGATGACGATATTTCCGAGCAGGCCGAAGCCAAAGCCCTTGACCAGCATTCCCGCCAACCAGCCGGCGATCGCGCCGACGATCAGAATTACAAGCAATGACTGCGTATCCATGGATCCATCCCTCCCGAATGCGGCCGAGTGCGGCCGCGCCTATCAATACGCCCGACGGCGCAAGGCCGCAAGCGTGGCCGAAATGGGCGGAGCGTTGCCGTTCAGGCCGGCGTCGGCTACGCGAACACGTCGCCGCGGGTCAGGATGCGGTGCACATCGGCCACCATGCTGGCGATCCCGCGCCGATGTTCGAGGCCAGGCCGGCCGGATGACCGCTTGCGGCAGGTGGCGTTACTCGGCGTTCTCGGCGGCCTCGCGGCCCTGCTGGCGGATCTGCGCTTCCTGGCGCGCATCCTCGATCGACTCCAGCACGGCGCCGACGTCGGCGTCGGCGGTGTCAAAGACGAAGGCGCCGGTCAGCGGCGACTCCGGCAGCAGCTCGCCCTTCTCGAACAGCGCCCACATCTCCTCGCCGTAATGCAGGCCCGCCAGCTCGGGCGCCGCGCGCGCCAGCGTGGCGCGGATGTTGTTGACGTCGCGCAGCAGCATGGCGCGCGCATTGTTGTTGCCCGCAGCGCTGACGGCCTGCGGCAGGTCGATGATCACCGGGCCGTCCGGATCGACCAGCACGTTGTATTCCGACAGGTCGCCGTGGATGGTGCCCACGCACAGCATGCGCACCACCTGGCGCACCAGGAAGCTGAAGTAGTCGCGGGCCACCCCGGCCTCCAACTCCACCTCGCCCAGGCGCGGCGCACTGTGCCCGGCGGCATCCGTGATCAGCTCCATCACCAGCACGCCGTTGAAGTAACCCAGTGGCCGTGGCACCCGGACACCGGCCGCCGACAGCGCGTACAGGGCATCGACCTCGGTATTCTTCCAGGCCTCTTCCTGCGACTTGCGGCCGAACTTGGTGGCCTTGCCGATCGCCCGGGCCTGGCGGCTGCCGCGCACCTTGCGGCCTTCCTGGTACTGCACGCGCGCCTGGAAGCTGCGCTGCGCCATGTCCTTGTAGACTTTCGCGCAGCGCACCTCGTCGCCGCAGCGCACGACATAGACCGAGGCCTCCTTGCCGCTCTTGAGCGGGCGGAGCACGGCATCGATGACGCCTTCGTCGATCAGCGGCTGCAGGCCGGCGGGGGTTTTCATGCGGACAGGACCTGAAACGGTGGGGCATTATCCCCGAGCGGCGTGCTGCTGTACGGTCGCTGTCGTCCGCGTGGCTCCGATGCGGCGCGGCCCCGATGCGGCGCGGTCCCGATGCGGCGCGGTCCGGGTGACCCAGCGCTCAGATGATGCGCAGGGTGATCGCCTTGAGCACCGCGCGGGTGCGGTCGCGGGTGTCGAGCTTGTCGAGGATGTCGGAGACGTAGTTTTTCACCGAGCCTTCGGACAGGAAGACCGCCTTGGCAATTTCCCGGTTCGAATAGCCGCCGGCCAGCAGGCGCAGGATCGCCACCTCACGCGCGGTGAAGCGGTCATTGGGCTCGCTGGTGTCGCGGTACGCGTAGCGTGCGCGGACCGGATCGGTGGATACCGGCGCCAGCAGCGATTCACCGCGCGCGACCCGGGCGATGGCGTCGAGCAGGTCGTCGGGTGACGCATCCTTGAGCAGGAAGCCGCGCGCGCCGCCGGCCGCCGCGCGCAGGGCCAGGTCGGGTTCGTCGAAGGTGGTCAGCAGGATCACCGGCGTGGTGTCGCCGCGTTCGCGCAAGGCATCCAGCAGCGCGAAGCCGTCCATCCCGGGCATGCGGATGTCGGACAGGATCAGGTCCACGGGATTGACCGCGATCGCCGCGAGCAGGGCCGCGCCATCGGCCGCCTCGACGCTCACCTCAAGGTCGGCAAAACCAGACAACAGCGCGCGCAGGCCGCCGCGCACCAGCGCCTGGTCATCGGCCAGCGCAATCCGCAGCGGCGGGCTCACGCTGGCACCGCGATGGGCAACCAGGCCAATAGCCGGACGCCCCCGTCCGGGATACGCCCGACGTCCATGCCGCCGCCCACCGCCTCGAGTCGTTCACGCATGCCGATCAGGCCGGCACCATGGTGCAACTCGCCGCCGCCGCCCCGGCCGTCATCACGCAACTCCAGTTGCAGTCGATCGCCGTCCTGGTGCACGCGCAGCCACAGGTTGTCGGCGCCGCCGTGGCGGGCGGCATTGGTCAGTGCTTCCTGGACCGTTCGC
Organism: Arenimonas sp.; assembly: GCA_046596115.1. Lineage (GTDB taxonomy): Bacteria > Pseudomonadota > Gammaproteobacteria > Xanthomonadales > Xanthomonadaceae > Arenimonas. The sequence continues at coordinate 19,425 of JBKJMY010000172.1, read as the reverse complement.
AACACCGCTTCTGCCTGTTCGAAGTTCGGCACCCGAAGCTTCGGGTCCATCTCGATGCGCAGGCGCGGCCGCGGGAACGGCTCACCCAGGCGCTGCAGCATTTCGTCCAGCGCGATGCCATCGTGCAGGCGCATCTGCCGGACCAGGGCGCGGATGTCGCCGAGCAGTTCGTCGACCAGGCGCGCGCACATCGCCAGCGATTCGTGTTGCGACAGCGTGGGTTCGCGACGTAGCGCGGCCAAGTTCAGTTTCAGCGCGGTGAGTTTGTGCCCGGCGACATCATGCAGCTCGCGCGAGAGCCGCAGCCGCTCCGAGTCGCGGGCGCGATCGGCAAGCAGGGATCGGGTCGCCAGCAGGTCGATGTTGACCAGCGCCAGTTCATCGCGCGAGCGTTGCGCGCTGACCGCATACCAGGCCACGACCATTGCGAACAACTGGAAGCTGGCGTTGAGCAGCACACCGAATACCGGCGTGGCGCTGTGCCACAGGTTGCGCAGGACCAGGAACAGCAGCGCGTTGACCGCCACGAAGGCGATCGCCAGCGTCGGTACCGCCAGCACCGAGGCCAGCTGTGCCATCGCAATCACCAGCAGTACCGGCAGTGCGCTGAACGGCGACAGCGTGCTGGCGACCAGCGCCACCAGCACTTGCGCCAGTATCAATGCACGCACCCATGCCGGTCGCGCGGAGGACAGTTCGCGCGCAACGAACAGCACCAGGAAGGCCGCGTGCAGGGCCACCAGCCATTGCCATTGGTGCGCTAGTGCGAAGGGTGAGTTGGCCGGCGCATGGCCATTCCACAACAGGCTGCCGATCGCGCCCCAGGCCAGGTAGGCGGCGAGGTTCATCGGCTCGAACAGGGGGCGAAGTCGTGTCCACATGCTGGCAAGCCTGCGCGTGTGCGCGCCCGTGCTCAAGACGTCGCGCGCAATTGGTGACTTCCGGCACCTGATCCGGTGACCGTCGGCACCTGCTGGCCAATGCAGTGGCCGGCATCGTGGCGTCACTACCGGAGCAATCGCAATGAACGCCTACACAGTCACCCTGATCACCCACTTGGCACTCGGAGGCGCGGCCTTGCTCAGTTACTGGGTCGCCGCCCTGGCGCGCAAGGGCAGCAGTCCGCATAAGCTTGCCGGCAAGCTCTATCTGCTGAGCATGATCGGCCTGTTGATTCCGGCAATCCCGCTCAGCCTGCGCATCGCATGGCTCAAGTCACCTGTGTTCGGCGCATTCCTGTTCTATCTGCTGCTGATTACGGTGACCGCGCTCTGGCGGGGTTGGTTTGCATCGCGGCACAAGCGCGATTTCGCGCGTTATACCGGCGCGGGGTTTCGTCGCCTGGCCTGGATGAACCTGATTGCCGGGGCGTCGGTGCTGGTGCTGGGCGCGCTGCAGGTCAACGCGGTATTCATGGGTTTTTCGCTGGTCGGCCTGCTGGGCGGCGCCGGCATGCTGCGGCTGGCACGGCGTGGGCCCGTGCAGTCGCGCTGGTGGCTGGCCGAACATTACGGCGCCATGCTGGGAGCAGGTGTCGCCACCCATATCGCCTTCCTTTCGCTTGGCTTGCCGCGCCTGTTGCCTGGCTTGTCGGGGCCGACGCTGCAGAACATCGCCTGGCTCGGCCCGCTGGTGGCCGCGGGGCTCGCGCGGGCCTGGCTCAATGGCAGCTATCGCCTCCCGCCCGTCGCGCCTTCGGCACGCAATGCGGGCGAAGCAACGCAGGCAATTGCGTGACTAAACGTCGCCGTCGCTTGCCCAGCCTTCGCCGGTGCCGCGATGGAACACACGATCGCCGGCCAGCACATTGCCCGCCGGAATGGTCGGCATCGTGCCGAGTTGCTCGTAGTACGGGCGGAAGTCCGGACCCGTGGCGTTGAACAATTCGTCGAAATCACGGATGACGAAATAGGTTTTCTGGAAAGTGTCGATGCGATAGCGGGTACGCATCACCCGCAGCAGGTCGAAGCCGATCCGGTTGGGCGCCGGTGACTCCAGGCAATGCACGCTCTCACCGCCCGAGCTGGCGATGCCCGAGCCGTAGATGCGCAAGCCTTCGGGCGTGTCGATCAGGCCGAACTCGACGGTGTACCAATACAGCCGCGTGAGTTGCGCCAGCGCCTCGCTGCCGATGCCGTGGGCCTTGACGCCGCCGCGGCCATAAGCCTGCATGTAATCGGCGAACACCGGGTTCAGGAGCAGCGGCACATGGCCGAACAGGTCGTGGAACAGATCGGGTTCGGACAGGTAGTCGAGCTGCTCGGGTTTGCGGATCCACCAGGTCACCGGGAAACGCCGATTGGCCAGGTGTTCGAAGAAATCCAACTCCGGCAACAAGCCCTGCACACCGATCAGGGTCCAGCCGGTGCTGGCCTCGAGCTTCTTGTTGAGCTCGCTGAACCTCGGGATGCCGGCATCGGAAATGCCCATCGCATCCTGCGACGCGAGGAACTCGTTGCAGGCACGACCCTGCAGCAGCTCGCGCTGGCGCAGGAACAGGCTGCGCCAGACCCCGTGGTCGGTGTCGGTGTAGGCATCCCAGGGCTGCTCGACGATCGCGGTGGTATAGACCGGCACCGAGCCCTTGTCGGTGCTCAGGTGCTGGACGCGTTGTGGCTCGGTCATGACGGCGGCCTGGATTGCGGTGGAACCATTCCGGCCAGTTTACCGCCATCGGCCAGGGCCGGCGGGATCGGCCCACCGCCGGTCAGGCGTGGTCAATGTCGGCGACCACCGCGTTGCGCCCTGCCGCCTTGGCGGCATACATCGCACGATCGGCGCGGCGCAGCAGCTGCGACCACTGCGCGTCGTCGGGGCGCAGCGCTGCCACGCCGATGGACACCGTCACCAGCGCCTCGATCGGCGTGCTCCCCGCGACCACGCGCATGACGTCGCCGGCGAAGTCACGGCGCAGGCGTTCTGCCGCGGCATGCGCACTGGCCAGGTCCTGGCCGGGCATCACCACCACGAACTCCTCGCCGCCCTGTCGTCCGATCAGGTCCTCGCTGCGAAGGGCATTGCGGATCCTGCGCGCCGCCTCGACCAGAGCCTGGTCGCCGGCCTCATGGCCATGTTCGTCGTTCACGCGCTTGAAGTGGTCCACGTCGAGCAACAGGATCGCCATCGGCCTGCCGTGCCGACGGGCGGCGCGGATCTCGCGCGAGGCCAGGTCCTCGATCGCACGGCGGTTATAGATGCCGGTCAGGTAATCCAGTTGTGCCGAGCGTTCCAACTCCGCCTGGCTGCGTTCGGTGCACATCAGCAGGAAGCCCACGGTCGCCAGCAGCGGCAGCATGACCAGGGAGCCGACGAAGGCAACGTTCATCGGCAGGGGCGTCATCAGCATCAGCACGTCCGAGGGCCAGAGCAGTTCGGACCCCGCGCGAACAAGCAGGGTCGCTGCGGCAGCGCCAAAGGCAAGCCCGGTCAGTCGTGGCACCACGCCCATCGGGCCCCCGCGGCGGAACACTGCGCGTGCGGCGCTGGCGAGTGGAAGCGCCAGCAGCAGCGAGAGGGAAATCACCCGTGCATGCAAGTTGGGCTGGAACTCAACGAACACGAGCGCGACCAGGGCAATGCTGAGCGCCAAGCCCAAGTGCGCCAGGCGACGCTGCGGCATGCCATAAAAACCGCGCAGTGCGATTGCCATGCAAGCCAGGCCCAGGCCAAGCACCGTGTTGGCCAGGACCAGGCTCAGCCAGGCCGGCGCCAGGTCGCGGCTGGCCAGCAACAGGCTGCCGATGCCGTGCAAGGCCAGGCCGGCCAACCACCAGCGCAGACTCGGTCGCATGCCGCGGGGCAGGCTGCGCCACCCGAGCAGCAGCAGCGACCCGACCAGCAGCACGCTGGCCGCGCCGAACACGGTGGCGCTTCGCAAGTCGAACAACCAGTGCACGAAAATTTCCCAGGTTCCACCATGGGCAGACATGCAATCGTCGCGCCATCATCCGCCAGCCGGCGAGACGGGCGTCACTCTTCGGGTGTGGATCGCGGCCGGAAACGCAGGATGACGGCTTCGTCGGAGGGCGCGCGGCGCCAAATCACCGGAACCTCGTCGGGTCGAGCCGGTTCCAGGACGTCATGGTCCTCGGGCGGCTCGGGTTCGATTTCCCAGCTGTAGGCGCGTCGCGGCGGGAATGGATCCGCGCGCCGCCAGAGCAGGCCGGCGAGGATTCCGGCCACGGCGCCGGACAGGTGCGACTCCCAGGACACGCCCATTTCCATCGGCAGCACGCTCAGCACCATGCCGCCGAAAAAGAAGAACGCGATCAATGCAGCCGCGATCGAGGCCCGGTCGCGACGCAGGATCGCCAGGGTGAACAGCAGGTAGCCCAGGCCGTGGGTTACGCCGCTGGCGCCCAGGTGGTAGCCGCCGGTGCCGATCAGCCAGGTGCCGAAGCCGGCGCCGAACCAGATCAGGGGCAGCGCGCGCAGCGTCGCGCGCGGGAACACGGTGCCGGCCAGGGTGCCCAGGATCAACACCGACAGGCTGTTGGCGGCAAGGTGGCCGACCGAGCCGTGCAACAGGGGCGCGCTCAGGATGCCGACCAGACCGGCCGGGACCTGTGGCCGGACGGTCAGTTCGATCGGTGCTTCGCCACCGAGGAAATAGACCAGGCTCAGCACGATCACCGCGACCATGCTGATATTCAACGCGCGCCGGAATCGCGCCAGCACAGTGGGCGCGGCGACCAGGTCGGGATCCACATCGAGGTGGTGCGGGTCGAGGCCGTGCGGGTCGGTGGAGGGTGGCGGGCGCATCAAGCCAAGATGGGGCAAGTGCGCCGCAACGCAACCCTGCTGGCTGATTCGCGCGCGGCGCCGGTGCGGTTGGGGGCGCGGGGTAGAATGCGCGCCATGCAACCTGACCCCCTCCTGCCGAGCGTCAAGCTCAAGATCGAGCGTCGCTCCAGCCATCCCTGGGTGTTCCAGAAGATGGTGGAAAAGCCGGTCGCCAAGCCCAAGCCGGGCAGTCTGGTCGACATCGTCGACAACACTGGCACCTGGGTCGGGCGCGGCTTCTACAACGGCCATTCACGCATCGCGCTGCGCGTGCTGACGGAAAATCCGGACGAGGCCATCGATGCCGCCTGGTTTGCGGCAAAGATCGCCGCCGCCGCGGCGCTGCGTCGCGAGCTGCTGCACCTGGACGAGGTCAGCGATGCCTGGCGCGTGGTGCACTCCGAAGGCGATGGCCTGTCCGGCCTGGTGGTTGATCGCTATGGCGACCTGCTGGTGGTCGAGTTCTTCTCGGCCGGCATGTTCCGCTATCGCGAATGGATCTACGAGGCACTGCGCGCGAGTTTTCCCGGCTGCCGCTTCTACAGCTTTGCCGAAGAACACGTGCAAAAGCAGGAGAGCTTCGACTTCCGCTCGCCCGAGGCGCCGATACCCAGCCTGATCACCGAGCACGGCCTGAAATTTCGCGCCAGCCCGGGCAGCGGGCACAAGACCGGATTTTTCGCCGACCAGCGCGACAACCGCGAATTCCTCGCCAGCCTGTGCCGCGGCAAGCGCGTGCTCGACATCTGCTGCAACTCCGGCGGCTTTGCCATTTACGCCAAGGCGCGCGGTGGCGCCGACGAAGTAACCGGCATCGACCTGGACGAGGAGATCCTCGAGGTCGCCCGGCGCAACGCCCAGCTCAATGACGCAAAGATCCGCTTCGTGCAGTCCGACCTGTTCCCCTGGCTGCGCGATGCCGCCAATGCCGGCGAGCAATTCGACGTGGTGGTGCTCGATCCAGCCAAACTCACGCGTGATCGCGAGCAGGTGATCCAGGCGCTGAAGAAGTACAACGACATGAACAAGCTGGCCATGTCGGTGGTCAAACCCGGCGGTGTGTTGCTGACCTGTTCGTGCACGGGCCTGGTGAGCGAAGAGGAGTTCCTGGACATGATCCGGCGGGCCGCCTACTTCGCCGGCCGCAAGGTGCAGGTGCTCAAGGTGTCCGGTGCGGGTGGCGATCATCCGTTCATGGCGCATGTAAAGGAAAGCCGCTATCTGAAAGCGGTGTTCTGCCGGGTGGATTGACCCGGCGTCGATCGGAGAGCGCAATGCAAATGCTATCGATTGCCCGGGCGCTGCTGTTGCCTGGCCTGCTGCTCTGCGGCTGCAAAACAGTGGCGGCAAACGTCGTCACGATCGTCCCAGCCAAGCCCTCGATCGCCGCCACCGCGGCCATGCCAGCCAAGCCCGCGATCGCCGCCACTGCGCCCACCCCGGCCAAGCCGGTAATTCCGGCCGGCGTGCCTGCGCCCGTTGCGGCGCCCACCAGCACACCGCAGGTGCCGGTTGTGGAAGCGCCTGCACCGGGCTCGTCGGCGAGCGCGCCAAAGACAGCCGCCGTGCCGGCATCCCCGCCGCCGCCGTTGCCGATCGAACTCGACCGCCTGGCGCTCAAGCCCGGGCAGTTTGTGTGGTTGCCGGAAATCGTGCCCAGCGGTCCGCTGGTGATCGTGGTGAGCATTCCCGAGCAGAAGGCCTTCGTCTATCGCAACGGCGTGCGCATCGCGGTATCCACCGTGAGTACTGGCAAGAAGGGCCACGAAACGCCGACCGGCGTGTTCACCATCCTGCAGAAGCACAAGGACCACCGCTCCAGCCTGTATGACGATGCGCCGATGCCGTTCATGCAACGCCTAACCTGGGACGGCGTGGCATTGCATGCTGGCAAGCTGCCCGGCTATCCCGCCTCGCACGGCTGCGTGCGCCTGCCCGAGGACTTCGCGCGCAAGCTGTTCGATGTGACCGACTTCGGCATCACCGTCATTGTCGCCAACGACGCAAGCGCCCCCGCCGAGACCGCGCATCCGGGGGTGTTCGTGCCGCCGGTGCCGGTGGCCGGCGCCGCACCGGTGGTGGTGCCACGCTTGAATTGGCACGAGGAATATCGTTGGCGTCCCGACCTGGCCCCGGAAGGTCCGTTGACCATCCTGTTGAGCTCGGCCGACAAGCGCGTGCTGGTGATGCGCAACGGCATTGAAATTGGTCGCGCCCGCTTCGAAATGCGCGGTAGCGGTCCGCTCGGTACCCAGGCCTATGTGTTGCTGCAGGGCCGCCGTGCCGAACCGAGTCTTGTGGTTCCGGAACGCCGCGCCTTGAACTGGATGACGATTGCCTTACCCGGTTACGCACCCACCGCTGCCGGCGAACAACTCGATCCGCAGTCGGCCGGCCGCGTGGTATTGCCGGCGAAATTCGCCAAGGGCGTATACGACGCATTGGTGCCCGGCGCAACGCTGGTGGTGACCGATGCCTCGGTATTGCCGCAGACCACGGGCAAGGCTCTGACCGTGCTCAGCGCCGGCACGCCAGCCGACGAGGAAGCACCGCCGGAGCAGTGAGTGCGTCACCCGTGAGCGATGCGTGAGCGTGACGTAAGTGCACGCTGAATCATCGTCGCGGATGCCCGCTGTGTTGCACTGCGGCTCATCGTCGCGGGGCTAGATTGGGATCAATCCAACTCGATGCCCGCGAAGGATCGCCCAGATGCGCAACGCCACCGTCCTGTCAGTTCTCATCAGCGCCTGCCTTGCGCTGTCCTGCGCCCAGGCGCGCGCCGACGATACTGCCACCACGGCGAATTCGCCTGGCGCGACCGAGCTTGCCGCCAACGTGATCGCTGCGCGATCAACTTATGCAAACGTGACCGATGCAAACGTGACCAATGCAGACGTGACCGACGCAAACGTGACCGATGCAGACGTGACCGACGCAAACGTGACCGATGCAAAGGTGACCGACGCAAACGTCATTGACGCGGGCGCCGTGGACGCCATCGCCGCGTCGCTCAAAGCCGGTGAGTTCCAATGGCTTGGCGAGGATCCTGGTCGCGGCGGCCTGTTGACCGTGGTCGACTTGTCGCAGCAGCGCGCGATTGTGTATCGCAGCGGCCAGCCGATCGCCGTCACCACGGTGAGCACCGGCATGCCCGGCCGCGAAACACCGACCGGCGTGTTCCCGATCCTGGCCAAGGAAACGATGCATCACTCCAACTTGTACAACGACGCGCCGATGCCGTTCATGCAGCGCCTGACCTGGGATGGCATCGCGCTGCACGCCGGCCACGTGCGCGACCGACCGGCCTCGCATGGCTGCGTGCGCCTGCCCAAGGCATTCGCCGAGCAGCTTTACAGCGTGACCTCGAAGGGCGAAACCGTGGTCATCGCACAGGACAATTCCGCCGCAGCACTGATCGCCGCGGGCCTGCCGGAATGGCAGGCAATGCAGGTAGGGCGCGAGGTCGAATCGGCGTCATCGGCGCTTGCGTCCAACGACCATGGCGGCGCCGCGGGCGGCAACGTCATCGGTGCCATCGACGCGCCGCACTGAGCCCGGCAACGTCATCCAGAGCAGGAACTCGTCCACAAATTCAAACATCCAGCCCCCGTACCGCCGCTTGAAAGACCGGAAATAGTCATTCAGCCAACGTTTTGCTAACCTCCCAACCGGTAACCTGCGCCGGTCTTGGGAGGATTGCAGCTGATGCGCCGAACGATTGCCCCGCTGCTGTGCAGCCTCGCACTGGGCCTGGCGCCCACCGTGTCCACCGCAGCCACCTCGGCTGCAGACCTGTCGCGCTTGGCCTCGGATATCGATCCGCGCGTATTGCAGCTGGCCCTCGAGGCCCGTGACTGTGCTGCCGCCGAGCTCGGCGTGCCCGCCTCGCAGCGTCTGGCCGTGATCGATTATTCGCGCCCGTCCACCGAGCCGCGCCTGTGGGTGTTCGACCTGGTCGCCGGCAAATTGCTGTTCCGCGAAGTCGTCGCCCACGGCCAGGGCACCGGCGAGAACATGGCGTTGCACTTTTCCAACAACGACGGCAGCCACCAGTCCAGCCTGGGCCTGTTCCGCACCGCCGACACCTACGAAGGCCACAACGGCTATTCGCTGCGCATGCAGGGCCTGGAGCCCGGCACCAATGACGCCGCCATGGCGCGCGCCATCGTCATGCATGGCGCGCCCTACGTGAACACCCAGATGGCCCACAGCACGGGCCGCCTCGGGCGCAGCTGGGGCTGCCCCGCGCTGCGCCCGGAAGTTGCGCACCAGGTGATCGACAGCCTGAAGAACGGACAGATGATCTTTGCCTATTACCCGGACAGCGGGTGGTTGAAGCGCTCGCCGTTCGTGGGCTGCCAGTCGCGCAAGGCGCCGACCCAGGTGTTCGCCAGCAACCAGGGCATGGCGCGCACCCTGCCGCCGGCGCCGATGAACAAGGCGTCCCCGAAGTAAGCGTCCCCGAAGCAAGAGACCCGTGCGACCCGCGCGCGGCTATCGCCGTGCTGCGCGGCCGCGCATAAACTGGGCGCCCGTCCCGACCGAGAGCCACCCGTGGAGACTTCCGCGGTCATGCCCGTGCGCCGCGCCGCATTGGCTTTCATCTTCATCACCGTCCTGCTGGACATCCTGGCGTTCGGGATGATCATCCCGGTGCTTCCGCACCTGATCGCCAGTTTCTACGATGGCGACCTGTCGCAGGCGGCGATCACCCACGGCCTGTTCGCATCGGTTTTCATGCTGATGCAGTTCCTGTGCTCGCCGATCCAGGGCGCGTTGTCTGATCGCTACGGGCGCCGCCCGGTGATCTTGCTGTCCAACCTCGGGCTGGGCCTGGACTTCATCTTGATGGCGGTCGCGCAGACGCTGCCGCTGCTGTTCATCGGCCGCGTGCTGTCCGGCATCACCTCGGCCAGCTTCAGCACCGCCAACGCCTACATCGCCGATGTCACCGCGCCGGAAAAGCGCGCCGCGGCATTCGGCAAGATCGGCATGGCGTTCGGCTTCGGCTTCGTGCTGGCGCCGGCAATCGGCGGCTGGCTGGGTGCCATCGGCCCGCGCGTGCCGTTCTGGATCGCCGCCGGACTGAGCCTGGCCAACTTTTGCTACGGCGTGTTCGTGCTGCCCGAGTCCTTGCCGGCCGACCGACGTGCCGCGTTCTCCTGGCGCCGCGCCAATCCGGTGGCGTCGCTCAATTTCCTGTCCAAGCACCCGGAAGTCTTCGCCCTTGCCGGCGTGCTGTTCCTGATGCAGATGGCGCACGTCGTGTACCCGAGCACCTTCGTGCTGTATGCGGACTTTCGCTTCGGTTGGGGCAGCGCCATGGTCGGTTACACGCTGGCCGGAGTCGGCGTGTTGTCGGCGATCGTGCAGGGCGTGCTGATCGGCAAGGCGATCAAGGCAGTCGGCGAGCGGCGCACGCTGCTGATCGGGCTGGCGTTTGGCACGCTCGGGTTCACGCTTTACGCGCTGGCGCCGAGCGGCGGCTGGTTCTGGCTGGCGATGCCCGTTGCCTCACTGTGGGGCCTGGCAATGCCGGCGGCGCAGGGCCTGATGACGCGCCAGGTGGATCCGCGCGAACAGGGTCGGCTCCAGGGCGCGGTGGTCAGCTTGTCGAGCCTGGCCGGCATCATCGCGCCGACCCTGTTCACCCGTGCGTTTGCCAGTGTCAGCGCGCAAAACCTGCGCGGGCCGCTGGCCGGCCTGACCTTCTGGCTGGCCGCGCTGCTGCTCCTGCTTGCCTTGGGCCTGGCCTGGCGCGGCACGGCGGCAAGCCGCGCGTCGGCCGCGGCACGCAGCGCCGAAACCGGCTGATCGGTCCGGTAGCCGGTAGGATGGACGACCCGCAGGCAGGAGCAGTGCCCATGGACCAGCCCCCCACCCAGGCCGATGCCGAGGCCGCCGTCCGTACCCTGTTGCAGTGGGCGGGCGAGGATCCCACCCGCGAAGGCCTGCTCGACACGCCCAAGCGCGTGGCCAAGGCGTACCGCGACTGGTTTTCCGGCTATGCGGTCGATCCGGCCGACTACCTGCGCCGTACTTTTGAGGAAGTGGAGGGCTACGACGAGCTGATCGTGCTGCGCGGGATCGAGTTCGAAAGCCATTGCGAGCACCACATGGCGCCGATCATCGGCAAGGCACACGTGGGCTACCTGCCCAGCGGCCGCGTGGTCGGGATCAGCAAGCTGGCCCGGGTGGTCGAAGCGTACGCCCGACGCTTCCAGGTGCAGGAAAAGATGACCGCCCAGATTGCCCACACCATCGAGGACGTGCTGCAGCCGCGCGGCGTGGCGGTGGTGATCGAGGGGGCGCACGAATGCATGACCACCCGCGGCATCCACAAGCGCGGAGTGAGCATGGTCACCAGCGCCATGCTGGGTGCATTCCGTGACGATGCGCGCACCCGCAGCGAATTCCTCCAGTTCATCGGCATGCGGGCCTGACCGGCGGCCCGGTTTCGGCGATAATCGGCCAATGAAAGATCCCCGCACCCTGCTTGCCGACTTCCGCTCCCGGGTGGTGATCGCCCCGGCGTTGCCGGCGCGCGAGGACTGGCTGGGGCGGATTGATGCCCTCGTTCAAGTGCTGGAACACCAGGCTGCCAAGATCACCCGGCTGCGCCAAGACATCGCCGACGCCGAGCACACGCGCGACGTCGCCAACCTGGCGCGGATGCGCGTGTTCGGCCAGCTCAATACGCTGCACAAGACCATCGCCGCGGCGACGCCAGGCTATGACGGCGAAACGGACGGCGAGGTGCAGCACGTCGCGCTGCGCAGGATCGAGTGGCTGGCCATACGCGGCGGCAGTGATCCGGCCGCGGCCGAGGCGGCGCGCGAAGCCGAAATGGATGCGCCGATGCCCAGCCAGGCCGTGCTCGAGGCCGTCATGGCCGGTACCCGGCGTTTCACCAAGGCGCAACTGGAGTTCAGTTTGTCCGAGGCGATCGTGCTGACCAACTGGGAGCTCACGCCGCTCGAATTGACCGAGCGTGGCGAGCCCTGGATCGCTGACCTGATCCTGAAGAACCACGCCCCGCGCGAAGCCTGACGCCAGGATGCCGGCGCCGATGGCTCCTCGGCGCCTGGTCCTCCTGTCGGCATTGGCGCTGGTCGGCTTCGCCGCCAACTCCCTGTTGTGCCGTGCCGCGCTGCGCGATGGCGGCATCGACGCGGCCAGCTTCACCAGCCTGCGGCTGCTTAGCGGCGCTGCCATGCTCTGGCTCGTCGTCGGGCTGGATGGACTGCGTCGTCGCGGCGACACGGTTCGCGTGACGGAACAGGTTGACCGGGCGCGGCCTGCCCCGGCGCTGGTCCCCGGCGACTGGGCCAGCGCCACGGCCTTGTTTGGTTATGCCCTCCTGTTCTCCCTGGCCTACCGCTCCCTGGGTGCAGCCACCGGCGCCCTGCTGTTGTTCGGAGCGGTGCAGGCAACCATGCTCGGCCAGGCTTGGCGCCTGGGCGAAGCACTGCGCGGATGGCGCCTGGCCGGTGTGGTGCTGGCGGCGGCAGGCTTGCTGGGTTTGCTGTTGCCTGGCGCCCATGCACCGGCCCCCGGGCCCGCCCTGGCTATGGCTGGTGCCGGCGTGGCGTGGGGGATTTATTCCCTGCGCGGCCGGCGTGGCGGGCCGCCGCTGGCGGCGACCGCCGGCAATTTCCTGCGTGCCCTGCCATTGGCCGCAATCGCCAGCCTGGCCACCGGGGCGGCTTGGCACGCCAACGCGCTGGGTGTGGTCTGCGCACTGGCCTCCGGGGCCCTGGCATCGGGACTCGGCTATGCCCTGTGGTACGCCGCGTTGCCCTCGCTGCGCGCAGCGACGGCCGCCACCCTGCAGTTGGCGGTGCCCGTGATCACCGCGCTGGGTGCCGTCGCCCTGCTCGGCGAACCGCTGGGCCCGCGCCTGTTGCTGGCCGCTGTGGCGGTGCTGGGTGGCATCGCCCTGGTCATCCGCTCGCCCGGATAGGCGCATTCTGCGGGCTCGGCGGCGGCATCGTGAAACGAAACAGGGTGCCATCGACAGCGTCTGAGGCCACCTCGATCCGGCCGCCATGCGCGCGCGCGATTTCCGAACAGATGTACAAGCCCAAGCCGAGGCCGCCGCTTGCCTGGTCGGTGCTGGCGCGCCAGAACGGTTCAAACAGCCGCACGCGGACCTCCGGCGGGATCGTCGAACCCTGGTTACGCACGGCGAGCGAAAAGCCGTTGCCATCGCTCACCGCGGCCACCTCGATCGGATGATCTGCCGCACCATGGGCGAGGGCATTGCCGAGCATGTTGGCCAAGACCTGCGCGATGCGTTTCTCGTCGGCCAGCACCGGCGCATCGAAAGCCAGGCGCCATGCGATCTGCCGCTGCGGATTGGAGATCTGCAGTTCGGACACGACCTGCTCGAGCGCCGCTGCCACCGCGTCCGAGCTGTGCAGCTTGATCGGGATGCCGCCGCCCAAGCGGCCGCGTGCGAAGTCGAGCAGATCGCGGATCAGGTCCTGCATGCGGTCGCAGCTGCGCTCCATCCGTGCCAGGTGCGCATCCAGATGGCCGCGCATCGCCGGGAGGTCCGGGCTGGACTGGCGCAGGATTTCCACACCCAGGCGCAATGCGTGCAGCGGGCCTTGCAGGTCGTGGCCAAGGATGGCGATGAACTGCTCGCGCAAGCGCGCCACGTCACGCGCGGCGAACAGCTCGCGGTCGCTGTCGGCAACGCGCTCCTCGGCTTCCAGCTGGGCGGCAATCAGCTGTGCATAGAGCTCCAGGCTTCGCCGCAAGGCCGGGTCGTCCAACGTCGCGGCGCGCACATCCATCGCGCACAAGGTGCCAAAGAACGCGCCGTCGGAGCGATAGATCGGAATCGATGCGTAGCTTTCAATACCGTACATCGCCGGGATCGGATGCGCGGACCAGTGCGGGTCGGTACTGGCCTGGCCGAACAGCACCGGTTCGCGCTCCCGGCGGACCTGGTCGCAGATGGTGGTCTTGATGTCCAGCTGGCTGCCGGTCGCCAAACCGAAATCGATCTCGTCGTGCACTGCGCACGCCGTCCAGCTGGTCTCGTCCACGCGCGCCACGACGGTGCAGCGCATGCCGGTCTGCGCCGCAACCACCTCCAGGATGCGCTGCACCGAGGGCAATCGGCCGATGGTGGCGACGTCACGGTCGATGGCGGGGTCGCGGATCATGGCGTGCCTGCTCGGTACTTGCTGCGACCACTGTATCCGTGTGCAAACGCTTCCACCATACGACCCCTGCCATTGGTCACTTGACGCTGCTTCCCGCCGGTTGGCACTCTCGAACGGGTATCGTTGATCTTCGTGCCCGGATGGTCCGGGCGGCATCGGCGTTCCATGGTCAAGGGGAGTACGGCGGATGGATAGGCGTGATTTCATGCAATACACAGGCTTGGGCGTCGCCGGGCTGATGCTTCCAGGGGCCGGGCGTGCGATTGCCGCCGAGGCGCTGGGCGAAACCATGGACGTGCGCCTGAAGAAGGCCATCGCCGATACCGCGCTCAATGCCGCCCGCGGCGCCGGGGCGACTTATTGCGACGTGCGCATCGGCCGCTACCTGCGCCAGTTCGTGGTGACCCGCGAAAACAAGGTGCAGAACGTGGTCAGCACCGAATCGGTGGGCGTGGGCATCCGGGTGATCGCCAATGGCACCTGGGGCTTCTGCGCCACGGCCGACATGGGCACCGAAGCGATCGCCGCCGCGGCACGCCAGGCGGTTGCCATCGCCAAGGCCAATTCAAAGACACAGACCGAGCCGGTCGTACTGGCGCCGACGCCGGGCGTGGGCGAGGTGAGCTGGAAGACGCCGATCGTCAAGAACGCCATGGACGTGCCGATCAAGGAAAAAGCCGACCTGTTGCTGAGCGTGAATGCCGCGGCGATGAAGGCCGGCGCCGACTTCGTCAACTCGGTCCTGTTCCAGGTCAACGAGCAAAAGTACTTTGCCTCCACCGACGGCAGCTACATCGACCAGGATGTGCACCGCATCTGGGCGCCGATGACGGTGACCTGCATCGACAAGGCCAGCGGCAAGTTCCGCACCCGCGATGGCCTGAGCTGCCCGATGGGCATGGGCTACGAATACCTGGACGGCAGCGCCGCTGGCAAGGTCATCACGCCCAATGGCATCGTCAACTACTCCACGTCATACGACATGGTCGAGGATGCCATCGCCGCGGCCAAGCAGGCGCGCCAGAAGCTCAGCGCGCCCTCGGTCAAGCCGGGCAAGTACGACCTGGTACTGGATCCCTCGCATCTGTGGCTGACCATCCACGAATCGGTTGGCCACCCGACCGAGCTGGACCGGGTGCTCGGCTACGAGGCCAACTACGCCGGCACCAGCTTTGCCACGCTCGACAAGCTCAAGTCGCACTTCCAGTACGGCAGCGACAAGGTCAACATCTTCGCCGACAAGGTGCAGCCCGGCAGTCTGGGCGCGGTCGGCTACGACGACGAGGGCGTCAAGACCAAGCGCTGGGACATCATCAAGGACGGCGTGCTGGTCAACTACCAGGCGATCCGCGACCAGGTGCATATCCTGGGCGGTACCGAGTCCAACGGCTGCTGTTATGCCGACTCCTGGTCCAGCGTGCAGTTCCAGCGCATGGCCAACATCTCGCTCGCGCCGGGTAAGGCTCCGCTGAGCGTCGCCGACATGATCAAGGACGTCGAGAAAGGCATCTACATCCTCGGCGACGGCAGCTTCTCGATCGACCAGCAGCGCTACAACGCGCAGTTCGGCGGCCAGCTGTTCTACGAAATCAAGGACGGCAAGATCGCCGGCATGATCGAGGACGTGGCTTACCAGATCCGCACGCCGGAATTCTGGAACAGCTGCGTTGGGGTCTGCGACGAACGCGACTACCGCCTCGGAGGCAGCTTCTTCGACGGCAAGGGGCAACCCGGTCAGTCGTCGGCGGTCTCGCACTTCTCGAGCACGGCGCGCTTCGACGGCGTCAATGTCATCAACACTGCCCGTAGCCTCGGCTGAGTCAGGAGAACGAACCCATGAAGCTGTTCAACGAAGCCGAGGCCCGCGCACTGCTGCAAAAAGTGATCAAGCTGTCGGTCGCCGACGAATGCAACGCCCAGCTCAGCGGCTCCAATGCCGGCAACATCCGCTTTGCACTCAACAACGTGTCCACCAGTGGCATCGTCAGCAACATCAGCCTGGGCGTGCAGGTGGCGTTCGGCAAGCGCACCGGCACGGCGACCGTCAACGAGTTCGACGACGCCTCGCTCGAGCGGGTGGTGCGGCGGGCCGAAACGCTGGCCAAGCTGGCGCCGGAAAACGATGAATACATGCCCGAGCTGGGGCCACAGGTGTACACGCCGACGCCCGCGTTCGCGCAATCCACCGCCGACATCACGCCTGAGTACCGGGCGCAGGTGGCGGCCGATTCGATCGGGCCGTGCAAGGCCAATGACCTGGTCGCCGCCGGGTTCCTGGCCGACAGCGCCGGCTTTGTCGCCTTCGCCAACTCGAAGGGCAACTTCGGTTACCAGGCACTGAGCGACGTCAACTACACCTGCACCGTTCGCACATCGGACGGACACGGCTCGGGCTGGGTCACCAGCAACTACGAGGACGTCGGCAAGTTCGATGCCAAGAAGGACATCGCCGTGGCGGTGCGCAAGGCCAAGGGGTCGGCTGATGCCAAGGCGCTCGAGCCAGGCAAGTACACGGTCATCCTGGAACCCGCGGCGGCCGCAGGCCTGATCAGTTTCATGATGGGCAGCTTCGATGCGCGCCAGTCCGATGAGGGGCGCAGTTTCCTGTCCAAGAAGGGCGGCGGCAACAAGCTCGGCGAACTGGTGTTCGATCCGCAAGTCAGTATTTGGGCCGATCCTGCCAGCTCCGAGGCACCGGCCACGCCCTGGGATGGCGAGAACCTGCCGCGCGGCCGGCACCCGATCATCGACAAGGGCAAGGTCGCGCATCTTGATGTGTCGCGCTACTGGGCGCAGAAGACCGGCAAGACAGCTGCCGCCAGCCCGGGCAACTTGCTGATGGCTGGCGGAACCAAATCGATCGCCGAACTGGTCGCCGGCACCCAGAAGGGCATCCTGGTGACGCGGACCTGGTACATCCGCCTGGTCGATCCGCAGACGATGCTGCTCACCGGCCTGACCCGAGACGGCACCTTCTACATCGAGAACGGGCAGATCAAGTACCCGGTGAAGAACTTCCGCTTCAACGAATCGCCGGTGATCATGCTCAACAACGTCGAGGAACTTGGCAAGCCGGTGCGCATCGCGGGCGATGAATCCGGCTATGGGATGATGATCCCGCCGATGAAGCTGCGCGATTTCACATTCACCTCGCTCTCCGACGCGGTCTGACTCTTGTGGGAGCGGCTTTAGCCGCGATTGACGATCATGGATAAGCCAAATCCAATCGCGGCTAAAGCCGCTCCCACAGTTGCTCCCACAGCCGCTCCCGCAGCTGCTCCCCCGGTTGCTCCCCCGGTTGCTCCCATAGCTGCTGCCGCATTTGGCCGGCGCCGGCTGCTGCAGCTGGCACTCGGTGCGGCGGCGGCGTCAGTGCTGCCGCGCGCGGCATGGGCGCGTACCGAGTACGACTTCTGGTTCACCCGGCTCATGTATGAGTCCGGCGACTGGGACGTGGACCAGCGCATGCCGTCGAACCTGATCACCTCGCTGATTGACTACACCTCGCTGCGCGTGGATACGCAGGAACACATCCTGCCGCTGTCGGATCCGCGCATGCTGGCGGCGCCTTTCTGCTACCTGGCCGGGCACAAGCTGGTCGAGTTCAACCCGCAGGAACGGCGCAACTTCGAGCGCTACGTGCGTAACGGCGGCTTCGTGCTGGTGGATGATTGCAATCACGATATCGACGGGTTGTTCGCGACCTCGTTCGAGTCGCAGATGGCATCGATCTTCGGGCGTACTGCGCTGCAGAAGTTACCGAAGAAGCATGCTGTATTTTCCAGCTTCTTCAAGTTCGACGGACCACCCGCCACCGGCATCGAGTTGAACGGGTGGGGGGATGATCTGGTGCATGACTATCTCAAGGGCATCACCATTGACGGCCGGCTCGGCGTGCTCTACAGCAACAAGGACTACGGCTGCGAGTGGGACTATGACTGGCGTAACAAGCGCTTTTTGGCGGAAGACAATACAAAATTCGGGGTCAATATCGTGATGTATGCGATGACGCATTGAGGCGGTGGGTGGAAGTCGCGCCTGAAGCCGCTCCCACAAGGTGGATGGAAGTCGCGGCTGGCCTTCAACAGACCAATGTCTGGTCAGCCGCTCCCACGAGGTGACAGGAATGGATGCGCAGTTGAGTGAGAAGGACATGGCGACGCAGGTGGCCAAGCTGGCGGAATTGCGCGCGGCCATTGCCACCGCGATTGTTGGCCAGCATGCCGTGGTCGAGCAGTTGCTCACCGGCTTGCTGGCCGGTGGTCATTGCCTGCTCGAAGGAGTGCCGGGACTGGGCAAGACGCTGCTGGTTCGCACATTGGGACAGGCGCTCGACCTGCGCTTCCGGCGCATCCAGTTCACCCCGGACCTGATGCCCAGCGATATCCTGGGCACCGAGATCCTCGAGGAAGACCATGGCACCGGCAAGCGCCACTTCCAGTTTCAGGAAGGCCCGGTGTTTACCAACCTGCTGCTGGCCGACGAGCTCAATCGCACGCCGCCGAAAACCCAGGCCGCGCTGCTTGAGGCGATGCAGGAACATACCGTCAGCTATGCCGGCGTGACCCATCGCCTGCCCGAACCGTTCTTCGTATTGGCGACGCAAAATCCACTCGAACAGGCCGGCACCTATCCGCTGCCGGAAGCGCAGCTGGATCGCTTCCTGTTGCACGTGAAAGTGGCGTATCCCGATGAAGCCGAGGAGCGCGAGATCCTGCGCAGCACCACTGGCTCGCCCGGCGCCAGCGTGCCGGCGGTCATGGATGGCGCGGCGATCCGCGCGCTGCAGAAACTGGCGCGCGAAGTGCACATGGGCGACGAGCTGCTGGCCTGGATCAATCGCCTGGTGCGGGCAAGCCGACCCGGGCCCGATGCGCCGGCCGAAGTTCGCGCCTGGGTACGCTGGGGCGCAGGGCCGCGCGCAGGACAAGCATTGGTGTTGTGCGCCAAGGCGCGCGCACTTTTGCATGGCCGCTTCGCCGCGACGCGCGACGACGTCGTCGCACTCGCAGCACCGGTGATGCGCCATCGCCTGCTGCTGAGCTTCACCGCCGAAGCCGAAGGGCGCGACGCCGACGAGGTGGTGGCCGCGTTGCTGCGCGCGCTGCCAGCGCCCGCGGCCTGAGCCGCCCGGGCCTGCGCACATGGATCCTGCGGTCGTCATCCCACCCGAGCTCAAGGCGCGGCTGGTGCAGATGCGCCTGTCGGCGCGGCGGGCGCAGGGTGATCGCGGTTTCGGGCAGCACGCAAGCCGCAGCCGCGGCGCCGGCATGGAGTTCGCGCAGTACCGACCCTATGCACCGGGCGACGAGCCGCGGCAGATCGACTGGAAGCTGTCGCGCTCGGCTTCGCGCACGTAGTGGCGATCCGAGCGTGCGAACAGCTTCCAGTCGATCTGCCGCGGCTCGTCGCCCGGTGCATAGGGTCGGTACTGCGCGAACTCCATGCCGGCGCCGCGGCTGCGGCT
>JBKJMY010000166.1:0-7862 GCA_046596115.1 Arenimonas sp. | reverse complement strand
AGACGAGCACCGCCGGGGCGGGTCGGCCTTCTATGGAAATCATCCATTCAAGTGGGTCAGCTTTGGGTGCACATTAACGCTCTAGGGAATGACCACCTCTCCCAGGTGCGACGGCATAGATCGAATCGCACCGATCCGAACTAGGCAAACTGCTGCGATGAAAACGTCAGAGGACAAGCCTTTGATTTCTCGGCACCATTCGCGCCGAATGAGTAGAGAGAGCATCCTGGCGCTGACTGGATGGTGGGTCGTCCGAGACTCGAACTCGGGACCAAAAGATTAAAAGTCTTCTGCTCTACCAACTGAGCTAACGACCCATCCGAAAAGCCCAAGTCGCACAGTAGCGTCCGAGACGGTGGCAATTTTAGCTTATCGCGGCTTAAGCCGCTCCCACATTTGTGCTGTTTTTAACGCTGATAGCGGGTCGGGTCTGGCATGCGGGCTTCGGCAAAGCCCTGCGCCCGCAGCCGGCAGGCATCGCAGCGCCCGCAGGCGCGACCGTCCGCGTCGGCCTGGTAGCAACTGACCGTGCGCGAGAAGTCCACGCCGAGCCGCGCGCCTTCGCGGGCGATATCGGCCTTGGACATCCGCATCAGCGGCGCGCGCACCGACAGCGGCCGGCCCTCGACGCCGGCCTTGGTGGCCAGGGTTGCGAGTGCTTCGAAGGCCGCGATGAATTCCGGGCGGCAGTCGGGATAGCCCGAGTAGTCGACCGCATTGACCCCACAGTGGATTTCCTGCGCGCCCAGCACCTCGGCCCAACCCAGCGCCAGCGACAGCATGATCGTGTTGCGCGCCGGCACGTAGGTCACCGGGATGCCCTCGCCCGCCTGCTCCGGCACGTCGATGTCGGCGGTCAGGGCAGAGCCGCCGATGCTGCGCAGGTCAACGACCACCAGCTTGTGCTCGATCGCACCCTGCGACTGCGCCAGTTCGGCGGCGGCGGCGAGCTCGGCCGAATGGCGTTGCCCATAACTCACCGACAGCGCATGGCAGTCCAGCCCGCGCTCGCGCGCAAGCGCCAGCACCACGGCCGAATCCATGCCACCCGACACCAGCACGACGGCCCGCGGCGGCGCACTCATCGACCGTGCTCCTCGCCCCACAACTGCTTGTGCAGTTGCATCTGGAAGCGCACCGGCAGGCGGTCGGCGAGGATCCATTCGGCCAATTCGCGTGCCTCGACCTGGCCGTAGCTCGGCGAGAACAGCACCTCGCAGCGCGCGCCGATCGCATGCTCGGACAGCATCTCGCGCGCCCATTCGTAGTCGGCGCGATCACACACGACAAACTTCACCTGGTCGCGCGCGCCCAGCAGCGGGATGTTCGCGAGCAGGTTGCGCGCCATTTCCTTCGAGCCCGGCGTCTTCAGGTCAACCACCCGCGACACGCGCGGATCCACGGCACCCACATCCATCGCGCCGGAGGTTTCCAGCGAGACCTCGTAGCCGGCATCGCACAGGCGCGCGAGCAGGTCGTGGCAGCGCTTCTGCGCCAGCGGCTCGCCGCCGGTCACGCAGACATGCCGCACGCCATGGCGCGCGACTTCGGCAAGGATCGCGTCGATCTCCCACCACTCGCCACCGTGAAAGGCATAGGCGGTATCGCAGTACTGGCAGCGCAACGGGCAACCGGTCAGGCGCACGAACACCGTCGGCCAGCCGACGCTGCGCGATTCCCCTTGCAGGGACAGGAAGATTTCGGTCAGGCGCAGCCGATCAGGTGTCGGTGCGGCGTCGATCGAGGGCATCGGCACGGTTTGCGGCTGGAAGGGGCGCTATTTTGCGCCCACTACGCCGCTCAGCGCGACTGCAATTGCAGCGTGCGCAGTTTTCCGGCGGCCAGCCTGGCCGCATCGCTGCCCGGGAAGTCGTTGATCACCCGATTGAGCGTGGCCTGCCCCGGCCCGGCTTGGCCCATCTCGATCTGCGAAAACCCGCGCTTGAGCAAGGCGTCCGGCGCCTTGGTCGAACCCGGGAACTGCTGCAGCAGGGTGTTGAAGCTCTGCAGCGCGATCGGGTAGTTCTGGGTGACGTAATAGCTCTCGCCAAGCCAGTACCAGGCATTGGGCGCCAGCGCGCCCTGCGGGAACGCGTTGACATAAGCCTGGAAGCCACGCGCCGAGGCAACGTAGTCACCAGCGCGAAGGGCCGCGAACGCGCTGTCGTATGCGGCCCGCTCATCCCCCGGATCGCCGATCGGCGGCGCAGACATAGGCGGCGCAGACATCGGCGGCGCAGTCATCGGCGACCGCGGCACCCGGCTGACCAGCCCGCCGGACGACGGTGAAGTCGGCCCGGTACGACCGCCAACGGCAGACGGCGCGACCCCGGCTGACGATGTGGTGCCCGCTTCTATTCGCTGCAGGCGGTCGTCCAGGTCCTTGTAACGGTTCTGGTTGCTGTCGCGAAGCTGTGCGTTTTCGTTTTGCAGCTGCTCGAGCTGGTTGCGCAGCGCCTGGACCTCGGACTGCATCTGGGTCAGGCGATTGAGCAACTCCACGTTCGCCTGGCCGGCCGAACTGTTCTGCGTCGCCGACTGCCGTTCGAGTGCACTCACCCGATCGCCCAGGCTGACGCGTTGGGCCATGGCCGTGCCGGTGGCCGCCAAGGCGGCTACCACCAGCAGGCCGCGCACGGCGGAGGTCAGGCGTGCCATGGATCAGCGCGTGCTGTAGACGATCTCGACGCGGCGATTGCGCTGCCAGCAATCCTCGCTCGAGTCGGCGCAGGTCGGGCGCTCTTCACCGTAGCTGACGACGGACATCTGGCCGGCCGAGCCGCCATTGCCCTGGACCGCCGACTGCACGGCATTGCCGCGGCGCTCGCCGAGGCCCAGGTTGTACTCGCGGGTACCGCGCTCGTCGGCATTGCCCTCGAGGGTCATGCGCGACTGCGGCTGGTCACGCAGGTACTTGGCGTGGCAGGCGACGACGGCCTGGAATTCCGGGCGCAGGCCGTCCTGGTCGAAATCAAAGTAGACCACCCGCTGGCGCAGGCAGGAATCCGTGTCCAGGTCGCCCTGCGAGTAGCGGCCAGGCGTGCTGTCGGCGATCGGGGTGGTGTCGGCGCCCGGGGTCTGGGTACCGGAATCCACCATCGGCGGGGCTTCCTTCACCTTCTTGTTGCAGGCGGCGAGCGCAATGCAGGCAAGCGCGAGGGTGGCGATACGGACGCTGTTGTTCATGGGAGTTCCTTTCCAGCTGAGGGTTTGGTTCATGTAGTTTGCTTGTAGCTGTCTCACCGTTGCCTGAACGGGGACCACGCCGGCTCCCGGACATCGCCATCGGCAGTGACCAGGCGCAGGCGGACCCGACCGTCGGCGGACACGGCATAGAGCACGCCGCGACGGCCTTCCTTGGTTGCGTAAAGCAGCATTGACCCGTTTGGGGCGAAGCTGGGCGACTCGTCCAGGTTGCCCGGGGACAGCGTCTGCCAGCGGCCGTTGCCGCCATAACTGCGATCCAGCAGGGCGATCCGGTAGACATTGCCCGAGCCCTGGGCCATCGCGACCTTCTTGCCGTCAAAGCTGACCGTTGCGCGGGCATTGGACTCGCCCTGGAAGCTCATCCGGGTGGCTTCGCCGCCGCTTGCCGACACCGAATACACCTGGGGCTTGCCGGCGCGGTCGGAGGTAAACAGCAGGTTGCGGCCATCCGGGGTCCAGATTGCCTCGGTGTCGATGCCGTAATGGTTGGTGATCTGGGACAGCGCCTTGCTACCCAGATCCATCACGTAAATCTCCGGATTGCCTGACTTGGACAGGGTCATGGCCATCCGGCTGCCATCGGGCGAAAAAGCCGGCGCGCCATTGATCCCCTTGAAGCTGGCGATGACCTGGCGGGCACCGGTGAGGATTTCCTGGATGTAGATGGTCGAATTGCCCCGCTCGAAGCTGACGTAAGCCAGCTTCTTGCCATCCGGGCTCCAGGCCGGGGACAGCAGCGGCTCGCGCGAATGCACGACGCTCTGCGGATTGAAGCCGTCGGAATCGGCAATCATCAGCGAATACTGCGTGTTCGGGCCCAGGCCGCTCGCGGTGACGTAGGCGATACGGGTCCAGAACGCACCGCGCACGCCCAGGATCTTTTCATAGATCTGGTCGGCGATCTGGTGCGCGACATCGCGCATGCCCTTGGCACGCCCGCCGATCGCCAGGCCAAGCAGGCGCTGCTGCTTGGCGACATCGTACAACTCGTATTCGACCCGATAGCCGCCACCATCGGTATCAACGACGCGGCCGACCACGATGAAATCCTGTCGACGCGCACGCCACTCGCCGAAGTCGATGTCGCTGCCGCGGCTGGGCTGGTTGCGGAAGCCGGTGGTCGCGTCGGAGCGGAACTGGCCGGAGCGATTGAGGTCATTGCGGATCACCGCGGCAACATCGGTGTCGGGCGCACCAGCGCGACCCTGGTAGGGCATCGCCACCACCGCGATCGGCAACGACCCCTCGTTGCCCGACACCAGTCCTATGTCGAGTCCCTGGGCCTGCACCAGCGCGGCGGGCAGCAACAACACGAACAGCGCGAACAGTTTTTTCATTGAAGTGATTGGCTTCACGGAGTGCATTCCTCTCTGGGATGGCAAAAGTCCAGCGTCACCTGGCGCGCGAACACCGATTCGAATCCGGCGTAGGGCATCGGGCTCTTCCTCAGGGCGCGATCAACGGTCTCTCGACCTTCCACATCGTACGGGCAACCGATGAACTCGACATTGATGACCTCGCCACCGGTGAGTTGGGTGAAGCGCACTTGACAATGGGTGCGCTCCGGTACACCGAGGTGATTCCAGTTGCCATCGGCAGTCATCAGCATCGCCGTCTTGTAGCGTGACAACAGGCCGTTATCCACGCCGCGGTTGCCGGCGGCGGGCCCCTCGGGCGCGGATTCGCGCGCTGGCGCGGGGGTGCTGGGCTGGCGATCGGCCAGTTGCGCCAGGCGCTGCTCCTCAAGCCGCGTGCGTTTGGCGGAGCTATCGCGCTCGCGCTGGATCTGCTCGATTTGCGCGCGCAGCTCCTGCCGGCGTTCGGCGATGCGCTGGCGGATCTGGTCTTGGGTCAGGTCCACCTGGTCCTGGCGGGTTTTCTGCGCCTGCTCCTCGGGCGCCGGCTTGTCGGCTGGCTGTTGGGCCAGCGTCGAGATCTGCTGCTGGTCCACCGGATCAGGTTTGTCGAGCCGCTCCTGCGCGATCGGCTGCGGCGGCGTGTCCGCCACCTGCGGCTTCGGTGCAGGCTGCGGCTGCGGGGGCGGGGCGACCGCCGGCTCGGGTTCGGGCGGCCTGGATTTCTCAGCTTCGGCCACGGCCTGCGCGGCGCGCTTGAGGTCGGCCTTGGACATCTGCAGCGTCGCCTGGATCGGCTCCCCGGCCGCCGCCTCATCGGTGCGCGGGAACGCCCACGAAGCACTCATCCACGCGAACAACAACAGGCCGACGTGCAGGGCCACTGCGAGCGTGAAGGCGCGTGCCCGGTCGGTGGGGGACTCCATCGAATTCAACGCGCCTCGGGCGGCTTGCTCATCAGCCCCACCCGTTCCACGCCGGCGCGCTGCAGGTGCGCCATGGCCTGGTAAACCGTGTCGTACTCGGCCTTGCCGTCGCCGGCGATGAACACACCCAGCTTCGGGTCGGCGCGCACGAGTGCGGCCACTTCAGCCTCCAACTGCGCGGCGTCGACTTGCTTGTGGGTCTGGTCCGGCAGAGTGAGCGTGTAGTGGCCGGTTGAATCCACGGTCACCATCAGCGGCTTCTTCTGCTGGTCCACCGCGCGCGCTTCGGATTCGGGCAGGTCGATGTCCACGCCCAGGTTCAACAGCGGCGCGGTCACCATGAAGATGATCAGCAGCACCAGCATCACGTCGATATACGGCACGACGTTGATCTCGGATTTGAGCCTGCGCTTGCGCAGGCGGCGAGTAAAGGCAGCGCTCATGCAAATCCTGTTGGAGCGGCTTCTGTGGGAGCGGCTACTGTGGGAGCGGCTTCAGCCGCGATTGCCAACACCGCGATTTCTGGAATCGCGGCTGAAGCCGCTCCCACAGGCCACGACATCGGGGTCAACTTTCGTCCGGGTGCGATTGGCGCTGCAGGATCGAGCTGAATTCTTCGGCAAAACTCTCGTAACGCACCGACAGGCGTTCGACCCGGGTGGCAAAGCGGTTGTAGGCCCACACGGCCGGGATCGCGGCGAACAGGCCCATCGCCGTGGCGACCAGGGCTTCGGAAATACCCGGCGCCACCGTGGCGATCGTGGCCTGCTTGTTCTGCGCCAGCCCGTGGAAGCTGATCATGATGCCGAACACCGTACCGACCAGGCCGACGTAGGGCGCAGTCGAGCCGACATTGGCCAGCAGTTCGAGATTGTGTTCCATGCCATCCACCTCGCGCGCAAGTGTTGCGCGCATGGCGCGCTGGGCGCC
Organism: Arenimonas sp.; assembly: GCA_046596115.1. Lineage (GTDB taxonomy): Bacteria > Pseudomonadota > Gammaproteobacteria > Xanthomonadales > Xanthomonadaceae > Arenimonas. Next base: position 1,444 of record JBKJMY010000166.1, on the reverse strand, counting down.
CTCGAGCTGGCTGCGCGAATCAATCGTGCGGTGCTGCTGGCGCAGACGGGTGAATTCGCGAAATCCGGCCTCGAAAATCGCCTCCAACCCGGACACCACGCGATTGCGCTCGGTCGCGGTGCGATACAGCGCATTGAGTTCCACACCGGACCAGAACCGGCCCTCGAACTCCTCGGCCTCGCTGTTGGCACGCGAGAACACGGCCATCTTGCGGAAAATCACGAACCAGCTCATCACCGAGGCCACCAGCAACAGCACCATGACGATGAACACCGGCCAGCTGGCATGCCGCACCAGCTCGAAGTAGTTGATCCCCGACTGCAGGGGTTCCGCGGCGGCGGCGACGGTATCGGGCGACAAGGCCTCGACCGGGGCTGCGCTCAACAGCATCATCACTTCGGCAAGCATCAGGGAGCATCTCCATCGATGGGATCGGCCGCGAGCCAGGACGGCAAGGCGCGCGGGCTGAAATCGGAAGCACGCAGGCAGGCAATTCGCACCTGCGCACGTAACAGACACGTCTCGCCGCGCAGGAGTTCCTGCGCGACCAGGAAACTGGCGCGACGCCGTTCGAGCAGGACCATCGTTGCGCGCAGCTCATCATCGAGCCTGGCCGGCTTGAGGAAGTCGATGCGCATTTCGCGCACCGCCATCACCAGGTCGCCCTCCACGCGCAGCCGCTGCTGCTCGATCCCCTGCGCGCGCACCCACTCGGTGCGTACGCGTTCGAGGAATCGCAGGTAGCTGGCGTGGTAAACAACCCCGCCGGCATCGGTATCTTCCCAGTAGACGCGTATCGGGAAGCTGAACGGCTCGGAAACGGATTGGATCAAAACAGCCCGGCCGGCCGGGCCGGCCCCTTCAAACCAAGGTGGGCATAGGCTTTGTTGGTCGCCATGCGCCCGCGTGCGCTGCGCACGATATAGCCCTGCTGGATCAGGAATGGCTCGATGACGTCCTCCAGCGTACCGCGCTCCTCACTCAGTGCGGCAGCGAGTGACTCGACCCCGACCGGGCCGCCATCGAAGTTCTCGATGATCATCCGCAGCAGCTTGCGATCGACCTCGTCGAAGCCTTCAGGATCAACCTGCAGCATCAGCATCGCGGCGTCGGCGACCTCGCGGGTGATCGCGCCATCCGCCTTGACTTGGGCAAAATCGCGGGCGCGGCGCAGCAGGCGGTTTGCGATACGCGGCGTGCCGCGCGAGCGGCGGGCGATTTCGCCGGCACCATCGGGCGCGCAGGCGATGCCCAGGATGCCGGCCGAGCGGCGCACGATGCGGGTCAGCTCGTCGGGCGAATAAAACTGCAGGCGCTGGACGATGCCGAAGCGGTCGCGCAGCGGGCCGGTCAGCAGACCGGCACGCGTCGTCGCGCCCACCAGGGTGAATGGCGGCAGGTCCAACTTGATCGACCGGGCCGCAGGCCCTTCGCCGATCATGAT
>JBKJMY010000111.1:0-11673 GCA_046596115.1 Arenimonas sp. | reverse complement strand
CGTTGCCGGCTGCCACCGTTCGGCGGTCTATTCTCTGTTGCACTGGCCGTCAGCTCGCGCTGCCCAGGCGTTACCTGGCACTCTGCTCTGTGGAGCCCGGACTTTCCTCGGCGCGGTCAAGCCGCGACGCGGTTGTCTTGGCCGACTCCGCCGCGCGCAGTATAGACCCTCGCCGATGCCGCATCCCTTACAGGGGCTGACCGTCGGCCGGCGGCGGCAGGCCCTTGCGCTCACGCGCAAGCACCAGGTCGAGCGTATGCAACAGGCCTGCGGAGCTTCGGTCTGTCGTGGTGGTCATGCGGTACTTGCCGTTGACAATGAGTGTCGGTGTGCCATTCACGCCGGTGACGATCGCAAAGCCCTTGGCCTTGGCCATCTTGTCGCGCACGGCGGGACTGTCCATCGAGGCGATGAACTTGGCCCGGTCGGCGCCCCAGCGCGCGTACAGGTCGGCGATCTCGGCCGGCTCCGCGGTCTTGATCACCTTCTCGTCGAAGATCGCCTTGAACACGGCCGCATGGCTGCGCTTCTGGATACCGGCGGCCTCGGCGGCGTAGTAGGCGGCGGCGAAGCTGGTGAACGGCCCGCCAAACACGGCCGGCACGTATTCCCACTGCACATCCTTGGGCTTGGTGCTGAGCCACTTGTCCACGGCGGGCTGGAAATGCGCGCAATGGATGCAGGCGTAGCTGAAGACTTCAACGACTTCGATCTTCGCCTTCACCGGCGCGAAGCGTGCCACGGGCTGGGCGAGGACTTCGAAATCGACGCCTGGCCGGGGCGCCAGGGTGGCTGTATCCACCGCCAGTGCCTGCGCACCCGCGGGCAGGGGCGCGACGAGCGCGACCAGGGCAAACACGAAGGCGGCAAGCAGGGGCTTCATCGAACTCTCCATTGGAATGTCGTGCGTCTGGTGGTGCCGGGCAGCAACCGCGCAATCATGTATCGACCCCGCCTGCTTCCTCAGGCGCGCCACCGTACAGGGACTTGCGTGGCGCGCCGCTCAATTCGGCGGCCAGCTTGGCCGCCTGCGAGGGTGACAGCATCCCCTTGAGTTTCGCATACAGGCGTTGACCCTCCAGGAGCGCGGCAGTTCCATCGTCCGTGGCGCCGCGGACCACCAGCACGAACTCGCCGCGGCGCTGGTCGGCATCGCCCCGGACCCGCTCGAGGATGCCGCCAAGGGTGTCGCCGAAGACGGTTTCGAATAATTTGGTCAGTTCCCGGGCCAGCACGGCCTCGCGTTCGGGTCCGAAAACCTCGGCAAGATCGGTCAGGGACTCCTCGATCCGATGCGAGGATTCGTAGAAGACCAGTGTCCGGGATTCGCGGCCCAGCGCCGCCAGTCGCTCGCGTCGGGCAGCGGCCTTGGCCGGCAGGAAACCCTCGAAACAGAACCGGTCGCTGGGAATGCCAGCCACGGACAAGGCCGCGATGGCGGCGCAGGCTCCCGGCACCGGGCTGACCACCAAGCCGGCCGCACGCACCGCCCGGACCAGCCGATAGCCTGGGTCGGACACCAGCGGCGTACCCGCATCCGACACCAAAGCCAGCGATTCCCCACCCCGCAGCCGCTCCACCAGTTGCCAGGCAACCTCGGCCTCGTTGTGCTCGTGTACGGCCAACAGCGGCTTCTCGATCCCGTAGGCATTGAGCAATTGCCGGGTGTGTCGAGTGTCCTCGGCACAGATGGCGGCCACCCCGGCGAGCACCTCGCGGGCCCGGGCGCTGAGGTCGCCTAGGTTGCCGATCGGGGTCGCCACCACATGAAGCGTTCCTGCGCGTACGGCGGCCATGCGGCTCGATCCTCGGGTCCTGCGGGGTATGATCTTAGCGGCATCCCCGCATGGTTTCGGGGCAGGAATCGTTCATGCGCCTTCGCTTGCTGTCGTTGTGCCTGTTGTCGGTCGCCCTCGCGGCCTGTTCCTCGGTGCGGGTTTCCCCGGGTCCATCGTCGGTGGATACCGGCCCCAGAGTGCCGGTGCGCACCGAACAGGCCGACACCCTCGCCTTCCCGCCGGGTGACAGCGACGGCTATCGGCCGCCGGCCAGGCTGGGAGTGTTGCTGCCGCTGACCGGTTCTCTGGGCGGCGCGGGCGCCAGCGTGCGCGACGGTTTCCTTGCTGCCTACTACGGCGAGACCCGGCATCGGCCGGTGGTGCGCTTCTACGACACCCATGGCACCGGTGCCGGTGCGCAGGCCGCGGCTTCCAAGGCCCTGGCCGACGGCGCGCAAATGCTGGTTGGCCCGCTCGGGCGCGATGAAGTCAATGCGGCCATCACGCCCGCTGGCTTCCGGGTTCCGGTCATCGCATTGAATCGCGCAAACAAGTTGCCCGCCGTCGGCCAGACCAGCTTCGCGCTGCTTCCGGACGACGAAGGCGCGGGCGCGGCACGACGTCTGCTCGGCCGCGGGCTCAAGCAGGTCATCGTGTTCGCCAACACATCCGACAATGCGCGGCGCGCGACTGCAGCCTTCCGCGCAACGCTCACGGCGGGTGGCGGCCACGTAGTGGTCGAGGTCCCGGTGACCAGCGACAACGCCGACGTCAGTGGGCAACTGGGTGTCCTGCAATCGGGACCAACGCCGGCGCAAGCGGTATTCCTTGCACTCGAGGCGGGCCAGGCACGCACCGTAGTCGCGCAACTCAAGGCCTCGGCTGCCAATGGTTTGCCGCGCATCGCCACCTCGCTCATTCTCAATGGCGCCAATGCACGCAACGATATCGAGCTCGATGGCACCGAATATCCCGAACTGCCTTGGCTGCTCGGCCAGTCGTCAGGCTTGCCCGACGCAGGGTCGGTGAAGCTATCGAGTGCACGCGGTGGCGCCAATCGACTGTTCGCGTTTGGCGCGGACGCCTGGAAACTGGCAGCGTATTTCGAGCGCCTCTACAACGATCCGTCATTCACCATCCGCGGCGCCACCGGCACCCTGCAGATCGATATCACCGGGCCGGTGAATCGCACCCCGGCCTGGGCAGTGTTCAGCGGCGGCCGCGGCCGGCCACTTTGAGTGGCAGGCGCCGGCCCTGATCGCCGGCAACTGGGCCAGGATGCCGAGGATGCGGCCCTGGCTTACCTGGAAGCGCGGGGCCTGCGGTTGCTCGCACGCAATGTGCGCTACCCATTCGGCGAACTCGACCTGATCATCCGCGACGGTGCGTCAGTTGTATTCGTCGAAGTCCGCTTCCGCAGCAGCACACGATTTGGCGGCGCGATCATGTCGGTTGACGCCGCGAAGCGACGCAAACTCGCGCGCGCCGCGCAAGCCTGGCTCAAATCCTGGCGCGAATTCGCGAATGCCCCCTGCCGGTTCGACGTAGTCGCCGTGGCATCGGTGTCCGGACAATTGCAGTGCGAATGGATTCCGGCGGCTTTTACGCTCGACGACCTGTGGTGATGACGGCCACCCCGTCGCGCAATTGCGTGCACACGAGGCATCGAATCCGGACGTGCAAATGACGCGTGACGCGATAGGTCATCCGAGCCTGGATGGTTTACTGCTGATTGCGCTGTCGCTGTATGCAGCGCTGGCCGGGCATCGCGCCGAATCGGCTGGAATCGTGGTTACCGCAGCGCTGCTGCCGCCGGCAGCCGCCGTGAGCGCGCCCGGCCTGATGTCGGGGCAGCCGCAGTTGGCAGGCGACGGCCGGGATACAAAAACAACTGCAGGGCGCCTTCGCGCCCTGCAGCCTTAGATTCCTTTCCGCGCTCGCGTCCGTGCGACTGGGGCATCCGCTGCCCACGCGTTTGACTAGATCAGACTTTCAGTTCCCGGCTACTCACTGCCACATCAGTGGAGTACCTGGATAAAAGATAGACCGTGCAAGATGACGGCTGCGTATATGCCTGCAAATACATCGTCGAGCATGATGCCCATGCCGCCGTGGATGTGACGGTCGGCCCAGGACACTGGCCAGGGTTTCCATATGTCGAACAGGCGGAACAACGCAAATCCCGCCAACATCCACAGCCAGCCCGCCGGTGCCACGAACAACGCGATCCACAGGCCGACGAATTCGTCCCAGACGAACATTGACGGGTCTGAGATGCGCGTGCGCGCAACCAGCCAAGTGCCGGCGAGCACGCCGATCGCGAACGCAATGATGACAACGATCAGATACGTGCGCGGTTCGAGGTGGCGCAAGGCGAACCACCACGGCAACAGGGCCACCAGCGAGCCGACCGTCCCCGGCGCGCGTGGCGCCAGCCCGCTGCCGAAGCCGGTGCAGATCCAGCCCCAAGGGTGGCGCAACAAGTCGCGCGCACTGACGTTGGCCAGGGGCTCAGTCAACGTGGCGTGCCCTGTTCAGCGGACGCATTGCGCTGGACGCATTGCGCTGGACACGTGGCGCTGGACACATGGCGACGGACACGTGGCGACGGACGCATGGCGCTGGACGCATGGTGACGAACTCATGGCGACGGACTCATGGCGCCGGCTCGCGAAAGTGATCGAATCCCGGCTCCGAAAGCGTGAATTTTTCGCCATCGGGCTGCAGCAGTTCCAGCCCAGGCTCACGGGTGATGCGGCCAATGACGGTGGCGCTGACATCGCAATCGGACAACGCCTGTTCGATCGCCAGCGCCTGCGCGGCAGGTGCGACGAAGCACAGCTCGTAGTCGTCGCCACCGGCGAGCTGCAATCCCCAGCGGATCGGGTCGTCGGGAAAATGCTCGGCGAGCGTGCGCGTTGTCGGCAGCCGGCCCAGGTCTATCTGCGCACCAACGCCGCTGCGCGCGAGGATGTGCCCAAGGTCGGCGGCCAATCCGTCGCTGAGGTCGATCGCGGCGCTGGCCAACGCGCGTACCGCCAGGCCGACATCAACCCGCGGCGTTGGGCGGTCGAGCCGATAGCGCAACTTGGCCGACTGCAGTCCACCGCCCCGCCACTGCCGCAATCCGCCTGCGGCATCGCCCAGCGTGCCGGTGACCCAGATGTCTTCATTGATGCCGGCGCCATCGCGGCGCAGCGCACTGCCAGCCGGCAATAGCCCGTGCACGGTGACTGTGATTGCCAGCGGGCCGCGCGTCGTGTCGCCGCCGATCAGCGCGATGTGATGCTGGTCGGCCAGTTCGCAAAAACCATCCAGGAAATCGTCGAGCCAGCCGGCGTCCGCATCGGGCAGGCTGAGCGCCAGCGTGGCCCAGGCAGGTTGCGCGCCCATGGCAGCGAGATCGCTCAGGCTCGACGCCAACGCTTTCCAGCCGATGTCAGCGGCCGCCGTGTCCTTAGGAAAATGCCGGCCCGCGATGAGCGTGTCGCAGCTGATGGCAAGTTCCATTCCCTCCGGAGGGCGCACGATCGCCGCATCGTCGCCAATGCCGAGCAGTACGTCGTCGCGCGCGCCGGCACGGGCGCGGATGCGCTCGATCAGTGCAAATTCGGGTGTTGTCGGTGCCTGCGCCATGCGTGGCGCCCTGCGCCTAGCGCCGCGCCGACTGGATCTCGACGGCGCGCCAGTCCAGGGCCGCGCGGTCGAGGACGCCGTTGACGTAGGTGTGGCCGTGTTCGGCGCCAAAGCGCTTGGTGGTTTCGATCGCTTCGTTGATCACCACGCGGTACGGCACATCGGGGCGATGGGCAAGCTCGAAGCCCGCGATGCGCAGCACCGCGCGCTCGATCGGATCGACTTGGGCCATGGTGCGATCAATGTAGCGCGAGAGCACGACGTCGAGCTCTTCGTGGTGGCGCACCACGCCACGCACCAGCGCTTCGAAATATTCGAGGTCGGCGATCTCCATGTCCTGCTCGTCGCGGAACTGCTCGATCACCTTGTCCACCGGCGAGGACGACATCTGCCAGGCATACAGGGCCTGCAGCGCACGCCGGCGGGCGCGCGAGCGGGCAGCGGGATCGATGCCGTCGGTGCGATGCGGCTTCATGCGCGTGGTCCCTTGAGCGTGTTCAACAGGTCGGCCATCTCAAGGGCAGCCAGCGCAGCCTCCTCGCCCTTGTTGCCGTGGACGCCACCGGCGCGCGCCTGCGCGTCGGCATGTTGCTCCACCGCCAGCACGCCATTGCCGATCGGAAACCCGTGGTCGATCGACACTTGCATCAGGCCCCTGGCGCACTCATCGGCCACCATCTCGTAATGCCGGGTGTCGCCGCGCACCACGCAGCCCAATGCAACCGCGGCGGCGTAGCGGCCACCCTGCGCCAATGCACGTGCCGCGAGCGGCAATTCCAGCGCGCCAGGCACTCGGATGACATCAATGTTGTCCGCGTCGGTGGCGTGAGCCAGCAGGGCCGCACGCGCACCATCCACCAGCGCATCGGTGATGCGCGGGTTCCAGCGGCTGGCGAGGATGGCGTAGCGGGCACCCGGCAGGGGCCGCAACGCGCCTTCGATCTGGGGCATGGGCAGCAAGCGTTTGTCGGGCCAACAGTCTAGCAGGCTGGACTGACGGGCCCGGGCATCCTGCCGGCGGCGGCGATGTCACTGTTCATGCCGGCGTCGGCGTGGCGCCCGGGTATGCGACGTAGTCCACCACTTCCAGTCCGAACCCGGCCAGTCCAACTTGGCGACGCGGGGTACCCAGCACGCGCAGTTTGCCCAGGCCCAGGTCGGCGAGGATCTGTGCGCCGGCGCCGTTGCGCCGCCACTCCGCGACGCCTTCGACAGTCGCCGGCGCCGGCTCCTGCATCCGCGCGAGCAAGCGTTCGGTTGGCAACGACTCAGCCAGGACCACGATCACTCCGCAGCCCGCGTCTGCGACGGCGCGCATCGCCTCGTCCACGCCGATGCCGAAATCGGCGCGGCGCCAGCGCAGCACATCAGCGAGCGGATTCTTCACGTGCACCCGGACCAGGGTCGGCGTGTCGTGCAGCGGCGTACCGCGCACCATCGCAAAGTGCACTTCGCCGCTGAGTTGGTCGCGGTAGGTGTGCAGCCTGAATGGGCCGGCGTCGGTGTCGATGTCGCGCACGTCCACGCGCTCGACGGTGTGCTCGTGCGCAAGGCGATGGCGGATCAGTTCCTCGATCGAGCCGATCTTCAAACCATGTTCGCGCGCGAACACTTCCAGCGCTGGCCGGCGCGCCATGCCGCCGTCGGCATCCAGTATCTCCACCAGCACGCCCGCAGGTTCCAGCCCGGCCAGTCGGGCCAGGTCGCTGGCCGCTTCGGTGTGCCCTGCGCGCGCCAACACACCGCCTGGCTGCACCATCAACGGAAAGATATGGCCTGGTTGGGTGAGGTCGGCAGGGCTGGCATCGGCGCGTACCGCAGCCTGTATGGTGCGGGCACGATCGGCGGCGGAGATACCGGTTGTAACGCCCTCGGCAGCCTCGATGCTGACGGTGAAATTGGTCCGGAATGGCGAGCGGTTGTCGGCCACCATCGGTGGCAACGCCAACTGCCGGCAGCGGGCTTCGGTCAACGACAGACAGACCAGGCCGCGGGCGTGGGTGACCATGAAATTAATGTCGGCCGGGCGCACCATGCTGGCGGCCATGATCAGGTCGCCTTCGTTCTCGCGATCCTCGTCATCGACGATGACCACCATGCGGCCGGCGCGGATTTCCTCGAGAAGTTCGGGAATGCTGGCGAAACTCATGCCGGTACTGACGCGAGGCGCTCGGCGTAGCGCGCGAGCAGGTCAACTTCAAGATTCATGGCTTGGCCTGTCGCCACATGGGCGAAACTGGTGTGTTGGATGGTGTGCGGGATCAAGTTGACTTCGAAGCCGGTGTCATCGGCAGCGTTGACGGTGAGGCTGACGCCGTCCACGCAGATTGATCCCTTGGCGGCGATGTAACGCAGCAGCGCGCGCGGCGCGGCGATGCGCCAGCGCTGTGAGCGGGCATCGGGCGCCGTCGATTCCAATGTGCCCAGGCCATCCACGTGGCCGGAGACCAGGTGCCCGCCCATCCGGGTCGTCGGCAGCAGGGCGCGCTCGAGGTTGAGCGGCGCGCCGATCGCGAGTGCACCCAGGGTGGTCAGCGACAGCGTCTCGTTCGACACGTCCATATCAAAACCCTGCGCATCAAACGCGACCACGGTCAGGCACACGCCCGACACCGCGATGCTTTCACCCAGCGCCAGCGGACCGCCCGGCAGCGGCGCATCCAGGCCGATGCGCAGGCGACGGTCACCGCCGCGGGCCTCGCTGCGATCCAGCCGCCCCACTGCTTCGACCAGGCCGGTAAACATCAGCGGCTCACCGGGCGCAGCAGCAGGCGCATGTCGGTACCGACCTGGCGCTGGTCCACCACATCGAAGGCAAGCCGATCGGCCATCAGGTTGATGCCCAGTCCGGCGAACAGTGGGCGCCCTTTGTCGCCCAGCAACACCGGCGCCAGGTACAGCAACAACTCGTCCACCAGGCCGTCGCGCAACAGGGCACCGCACAGCGTCGCGCCCGCTTCCACCTGCAGTTCGTTGACCTCGCGCTGGGCGAGCTGGGACAACATGGCGTGCAGGTCGAGGCCATCACCGTCGCGCGGCACGGCGAACGCGCTGATACTGTCGGGATAGCCCGGGATCATGTCCAGCGCATGCACGGCAAGCGTGCACGCTGCGCCATCGAAGACACGATGGGTTGCGGCCAGGCCGCCACGGGTATCGAGCACCACGCGCAGCGGCGGCGTCATCGGCTGCTTGTCTGGCAGTCGCGCGGTGAGCTGCGGATCGTCGGCCAGCACGGTGCCGCTGCCGGTGAGGATCGCACTGCTGCGTGCACGCCACTGCTGCACATCGGCACGCGCGGCGCGCGAACTGATCCATTTCGATTCGCCGCTGGCCATCCCCGTGCGCCCATCGAGACTGGCGGCGAGTTTGATCCGGACCCATGGGCGACCACGTTCGATGCGCGAGAAGAATCCGCGATTGAGTTCGCGCGCGGCCGCTTCCATCAATCCGGTTTCAGCCAGCACGCCGGCGGCCATCAGTTTGCGGAAGCCTTCGCCATCCACCGACGCGTAGGGATCGCGGCAAGCGGCGATCACGCGGGTGATGCCGGCCGCAACCAGGGCATCGGCGCATGGCGGCGTGCGGCCAACATGCGCGCAGGGCTCGAGGGTCACGTAAGCGGTGGCGCCGCGCGCCTTGTCGCCGGCGGCATGCAATGCGTGGACCTCGGCGTGCGCCTCGCCGGCGCGCAGGTGGAAGCCTTCGCCGACGATCTTGTCCTTGCGGGCGATCACGCAGCCCACCATCGGATTGGGCTTGCTGCTGAATGCGCCGCGCTCGGCCAGTTGCAGGGCGCGGGCCATCATGGCGTGGTCGGTGGCGGTCCAGGCGGAGGTGGGCATCTTGCTCACGCCGACAATGCAAGCTGCGCTGCATCGATGCGCAAGCGCAGCGGTTCACAGCGCATCAGGTCCACGCCAGTGCCCTTGAGCGACGTCCGAACCAGATGCGTCCAGCCCAGGCGCTGATAAAAATCGCGGTGCGCCGGCGTGAACAGGAACAATTCCTCGATCTCAAGTCCCGCGGCGAGGGCCACCGCTTCGTGCACCAGCAGCGCGCCCAGTCCCTGGCCGCGCGCTTGCTCGCGCACATACAGGTTGGCCAACCACGGGCTGCCCTCGTCGCAGAATTCCGGTGCGTCTTCCAGCACCAGGCTGACCGAACCGAGCAGGTAGCCTTCGTCATCGTGCAGCACGAGCGTGGTCGGCAGGCTGCGTCGGGTGGCGTGGTCATCGAGTTCGGCACGGCCGACATCAAGGGTCCAGTCGGAATACAGATGGCCCCACTCGGCATGGTGCCATGCGGCAAGCGCCGGGATCGCGTCGCGATGCGCGTCGAGGAAACCGATGTGCATTTCAGCGTTTGCTGCCGCGGACCAATTCGTCCAGCAGGGGGAGCTGTTCGGTCGCCATGCCGGGAAGATCCCGTTCCAGGCGCTCGATCTCCTCGCGGAAATCCGCCACGTCCTCGAACCGTCGGTACACCGAGGCGAATCGTACATACGCAACCTGGTCCAGCTTCTTCAATTCATCCATCACGAACACGCCCAGTCGACGCGACGGGAGTTCCCGCTCGCCGGTCATGCGCAGCGAATGGATCACGCCACGCACGGCCGCGTCCACCTGCTCCACCGTGACCGGGCGCTTCTGCAGCGCGCGCTCGAAGCCGGTGCGCAGCTTGCGCTCGTCGAAGGCCTCGCGGCGGCCGTCGCTCTTGATCAGCGCAGGCAGTTTGAGTTCAGCGGTCTCGAACGTGTTGAAGCGCTCATTGCACTGCTCGCATTCGCGGCGACGGCGGATGGTCGCTCCGTCCTCGCTGACCCGGGAATCGATGACGCGGGTGTCTTCGTGCTGGCAGAACGGGCAATACATCAGCCGCCGTCGCCGCGGCTGCGACGGCGGGCGCTTCCGGCCCGCGCCTGGTGGAACGAGATCACCACCGTGGTCGGGCTGGTGATCGGCAAGCCGTTGACGACGGCGGGCGAATACTTGCCACTCATCGCGGCGCGACGGGCCGCGTTGTCGAACCCGGGCGACATTGCGCACAGCGGCTCGACGCGCAGCGGTTTGCCATCGGCCCCGACCAGCACCGCGGTCACCACCAGTCCGGCCTGGCCTTCAAGTCCACGCGGCCAGGTGATGTGCCCGCGCGCGATCGTGCGGGCCGGGCTGTGTGCATCGGCCGAGGTCGGCACCGGCTGTGCAGGCCAATCGCTGCCGAAGACGGCATCCAGGCTCTTGCCGGGCTGGCGCTCGAGGTCGCCGGGCTTGCACACGACCGGCGCATTACGCTCGGCCGGGTTGGAATAGTCACGTCGGGATGCCAGCACGTCGGTTGCGCTGTCGTCGTCAACCGATGCCATCGGACCGCCAGCCGTCGGGCCTCCAGCCGCCGGGCCGCCTGCCACAGGGCCACCTGCCACAGGGCCGCCCCCCACAGCAATGGGCGCGCTGACCTGCGCGCTCGCGATCGTCGCCAGTTGCAGGAGGGTGACGAACGAGATGGCGACCAACGCAACGCTGCGCATGCTCATGCCCGATAGACCGGGAAACGAGCGCACTGCAGGGTCACGTTTTCGCGCACGCCGGCGATCACGGCTTCGTCGCCGGGCGCGTCGAGCACGTCGCACATCCATTCGGCCAGCGCGACGCAGTCCGGCTCCAGGTAGCCACGCGTGGTGACTGCAGGCGTACCGATGCGCAGGCCCGAGGTAATGAACGGCGAGCGCGGGTCGCCCGGCACTGCGTTCTTGTTGGCCGTGATGTGCGCCTTGCCGAGCGCGGCTTCCGCGTCCTTGCCGGTGACGTCGCGGCCGATCAGGTCGATCAGCATGAGATGGTTTTCGGTGCCGCCAGAGACGATCTTGTAGCCACGGGCCATCAGCGTTTTCGCCATCGCCTGGGCGTTCTTGATCACCTGCACCTGGTATTGCTTGAACGATGGCTCCAGCGCTTCCTTGAACGCCACCGCCTTGGCCGCGATCACGTGCATCAGCGGGCCGCCCTGGATGCCTGGAAAGACCACGCTCTGCAGTTTCTTGACCAGTTCGTCAGATGGGTTCGATGCCAGCACGATGCCGCCGCGCGGGCCGCGCAGCGTCTTGTGCGTGGTCGAAGTCACGACATGCGCATGCGGCAACGGGCTCGGGTACACACCTGCGGCAACCAGGCCGGCGACGTGCGCCATGTCCACGAACATGTACGCGCCCACCTTGTCGGCGATGGCGCGGAAGCGTGCCCAATCGACCACTTGCGAG